>JAEZHO010000417.1 GCA_023416545.1 Pseudomonadota bacterium | reverse complement strand
GTCGAGGACATGGCCCAGGAGATGCTCCGCCCGATGCTGCAGGAGTGGCTGGACGACAACCTGCCGACGCTGGTCGAGCGCCTCGTGCGCGAGGAAATCGAACGGGTGGCGCGCGGCCCGCGCCGCTGACGCTTGCCCTTTCCAAGGGACGGGCCGCCCCGGCGACGGGGCGGCTTTTTTATTGACTTGCTTCTGCCCGTCCTATTTACACCGGGGCCTGTTAGAACTCGAATTCTGGTCGGAAAATGCTCGACAAAACCTACGATTCCGCCGCCGTTGAACCGAAGATCGCAGCAGCCTGGGACGAGGCAGACGCCTTCCGCGCCGGCGCCAATGCCGAACCCGGCGCCGAGACCTTCTCGATCGTCATTCCGCCGCCGAACGTCACCGGTTCGCTGCACATGGGCCACGCGCTCAACAACACGCTGCAGGACATCATGGTGCGGTTCGAGCGGATGCGCGGCAAGGACGTGCTGTGGCAACCGGGCATGGACCATGCCGGGATTGCGACGCAGATGGTCGTCGAGCGCCAGCTGGCCGAGCGCAAGCTGCCCGGCCGCCGCGAGATGGGCCGGGAGGCCTTCATCGACAAGGTCTGGGAGTGGAAGGCAGAGTCCGGTGGCCTGATCTTCAACCAGCTGAAGCGGCTGGGGGCATCCTGCGACTGGTCGCGCGAGCGCTTCACCATGGACGAGGGACTGTCGCAGGCTGTTCTTGAAGTTTTTGTAACGCTTTACAAGCAGGGGCTCATCTATCGCGGTAAGCGGCTAGTCAACTGGGACCCGAAGTTCGAGACGGCAATCTCCGACATCGAGGTCGAGAACCGCGAAACCGACGGCCACATGTGGCACTTCAAGTATCCCCTGGCCGGCGGCGAGACCTACACCTATGTCGAGAAGGACGCCGACGGTAATGTCGTCCTTCAGGAAGAGCGCGACTACATCTCGATTGCGACGACCCGCCCGGAAACCATGCTCGGCGACGGCGCCGTTGCGGTCCACCCGTCGGACGAGCGATACCGGCCGATCGTCGGCAAGCTCTGCGAGATCCCCGTGGGGCCGAAGGAGCACCGCCGCCTGATCCCCATCATCACCGACGAATACCCCGATCCGACCTTCGGTTCGGGCGCGGTGAAGATTACCGGCGCGCATGACTTCAACGACTACCAGGTCGCCCGCCGCAACAACATTCCGCTCTACCGGCTGATGGATACCCAGGCCCGGCTGCGCGACGACGGCGAACCCTATGCCTTCTATGCCCAGGTCGCGATGGAAATCGCGAGATCCGGCGAACTGCCGACCGAGGCCGACGTGGACGACATCAACCTCGTTCCCGACGAATATCGCGGGCTCGACCGCTACGAGGCGCGCAGCCGCATCGTGGAGGCCATCAATGCGGAAGGCCTTGCCGTCACGGTCAAGGACGCGGAGGGCAACGACGTCCCCTACGTCGAGAACAAGAAGATCATGCAGCCCTTCGGCGACCGCTCGAACGTCGTCATCGAGCCCATGCTGACCGACCAGTGGTTCGTCGATGCCGAGACGCTCGCGAAGCCCGCGATCGAGGCGGTGCGCGACGGCCGCACCAAGTTCGTGCCGAAGAACTGGGAAAAGACCTATTTCGAGTGGATGGAGAACATCCAGCCCTGGTGCATTTCCCGCCAGCTGTGGTGGGGACACCAGATCCCGGCCTGGTACGGTCCGGACGGCCAGGTCTTCGTCGAGAAGACCGAGGAGGAGGCGCTGCACGCCGCCATCCAGCACTATATCGCCCACGAGGGCCCGATGAAGGCCTATGTCGAGGACCTGCTGGAGAACTTCAAGCCGGGCGAAATCCTGACGCGTGACGAAGACGTCCTCGACACCTGGTTCTCTTCGGCTCTGTGGCCCTTCTCGACGCTGGGCTGGCCCGAGCACACGAAGGAACTGGAGAAATACTATCCGACCAGCGTGCTGGTGACGGGCTTCGACATCATCTTCTTCTGGGTTGCGCGGATGATGATGATGGGCCTGCATTTCATGAAGGACGAGGACGGCAACCCGGTGGCGCCGTTCCACACTGTCTATGTCCATGCGCTGGTTCGCGACAAGAACGGCCAGAAGATGTCGAAGTCGAAGGGCAACGTCATCGACCCGCTCGATCTGATCGACGAATACGGCGCCGACGCGCTGCGCTTCACGCTGGCCATCATGGCGGCGCAGGGCAGGGACGTGAAGCTCGACCCCGCCCGCATCGCCGGCTACCGCAACTTCGGAACGAAGCTGTGGAACGCCACCCGCTTCGCGGAAATGAACGGCGTCGAGCGCGACCCGCATTTCATCCCGGAGACGTCGACCGTCACCATCAATCGCTGGATCCTGACGGAGCTTAGCCGCACCATCGCCGAGGTCACCGAGGCTATCGAGAGCCAGCGCTTCAACGATGCCGCCGGATCGCTCTACCTATTCGTCTGGAACCAGTTCTGCGACTGGTACCTGGAACTCCTGAAGCCGGTCTTCGCCGGAACGGACGAGCGGGCGAAGGCTGAGGCGCAGGCCTGCGCGGCCTACGTGCTCGAACAGACCTACAAGCTCCTGCACCCGTTCATGCCGTTCATGACCGAAGAGCTCTGGGCCCACACGGCAAGCCGCGACACGCTTCTCTGCCACGCGGAGTGGCCG
>JAEZHO010000366.1 GCA_023416545.1 Pseudomonadota bacterium | reverse complement strand
GAACCGCTGTGGCACTTCGCCATGGCCGCCGTGATGATGGCCATGCTGCCACCCGTCCTCATCGTCATTTGCATGCAGCGCCTGTTCGTCAAGGGCCTGGTCGAAACGGAGAAATAACCATGGCGTCCATCCAGGTCGAAAACGTCGGCAAGATGTATGCGGGCGGCGTGCGTGCCGTGAGCGGCATCAGTCTCGATATCGCCGACGGGGAGTTCATCGTCCTCGTCGGACCGTCCGGCTGCGGAAAGTCCACGCTGCTGCGCATGGTGGCAGGTCTCGAGACGATCACCGAGGGCACGGTCGCCATCGCCGATCGCGTCGTGAACCACCGGGAGCCGGCTGAACGCGATATCGCCATGGTCTTCCAGAATTACGCGCTCTACCCGCACATGACCGTCCGCCAGAACCTGGAATACGGCCTGAAGAACAGGAAGACCCCGCGGGCCGACATCGATCAGCGCGTCGCCGAGGCGGCGCGGATGCTTGAGATCGCCCCCTATCTGGATCGAAAGCCGCGGGAGCTTTCCGGAGGCCAGCGGCAGCGCGTCGCCATGGGGCGCGCGATTGTCCGCAAGCCGGCCGCCTTCCTGTTCGACGAGCCGCTCTCCAACCTCGACGCCAAGCTGCGCGTCTCCATGCGCGGGGAGATCAAGCGTCTTCAGCGGCGCCTCGGCACGACCTCGCTCTATGTCACCCATGACCAACTGGAGGCGATGACGCTTGCAGACCGGCTGGTCGTCCTGAACGGCGGGCGTATCGAGCAGATCGGATCGCCGCTCGAGGTCTATCATCAGCCGGCATCGACCTTCGTGGCGAGCTTCATCGGATCACCCGCCATGAATCTCATGCAGGGCGAACTCTATGGCGACAGACTGGCGATCGGCCCCTCCCTGCTTTCACTTCGCGGCTATGCGCCGGTCTCAGGCCCGGTGACGGTCGGGGTGAGGGCGGAAGATATGCGCCTGGCCGAAGCCGGCGCCGAGGCCCTTGTCCTGCGCGTCGACTATGTCGAGGAACTGGGTGCCCACCGGCTCGTTCATGGCCATGTGGGGGATCAGCCGCTGACGGTGACGCTGCCGATGGAGGTTGCCCTTGAGGACGAAATGCGTCTCTCGGTGGAGCCGCGGCGCCTTCATTTCTTCGACCGCGAGACAGGCGGCCGCCTGCCCACCGTTGCGGTGGTCCCCCAGAACGTCATGGAGCCGGCCTGAGATCGGGGCCGCGCCCATGGGGCGTTGCCTTCCGCGAACGGTCGTCCTAAATCAAGCGGGCAATTCTCAAGGGGCAGGGCTATGGCAAGAATCCGCCGGGTGGCATTCCAGATGGACCATGTGTCCACGATCAACATCGCTGGCGACTCGACCTTTGCCATGGCGCTGGAGGCGCAGGCGCGCGGTTACGACCTCTATCACTACACGCCCGACCGGCTGAGCATGCGCGACGGCAGGATTTTCGCGGCCGTCGAGCCCCTGCAGGTCCGGGACGTCAAGGGTGACCACTTCAGCCTCGGCGAGCGCGAGCGCGTCGACCTCTCGACCATGGACGTGATCCATCTCCGTCAGGATCCGCCCTTCGATATGGGCTACATCACCTCGACGCATCTCCTGGAGCGCATTCATCCGCAGACGCTGGTCGTCAACGATCCGGCATGGGTGCGCAACTCTCCGGAGAAGATCTTCGTCACGGAATTCGCGGACCTGATGCCCGCGACGCTGATCAGCCGCGACGTCGTGGAAATCGCCCGCTTCCGCGAGGAGATGGGCGACATCATCCTCAAGCCGCTTTACGGAAACGGCGGCGCCGGTGTGTTCCATTCCGCGCGCGACGACCGCAACTTCACCGCGCTGCTGGAATTGTTCGAACAGGTCTACCGGGGTGAACCATACATCGCCCAGGCCTATTTGCCGGCCGTGCGCAAGGGGGACAAGCGCATCCTCCTGGTCGACGGCAAGCCGGTCGGCGCGATCAACCGGGTGCCGGCCGAAACCGACAGTCGATCCAACATGCATGTCGGCGGACGGGCCGAGCCTGTGGAACTGACGGCGCGTGACCGCGAGATCTGCGAAAGAATCGGGCCGGCGCTCCGCGCGCGGGGGTTCCTTTTCGTCGGTATCGACGTGATTGGCGACTACATGACGGAAATCAACGTCACGTCGCCGACCGGCATACGCGAAGTCAGGAAGTTCGGCGGCGCCGATGTCGCGGCTCTCCTATGGGATGCCATAGAGGCAAAGCGCGGCTGAGTTCCCGCTGCAGAGCCGTTTTGTTCTCCCCTTGCAACCTGATGCAACCGGGAAGCAACGACCGCGGGAAATAGTTCCTGTGATGTTCTTGTTTTATTCTCTTTACTATGCCAGATTGCATTTGCTGACGCAGAAAGCGTGTGTCGCTTGCGTTTCGGGCGTGAGGTTTGGGGGCGGTTCATGGTGGCGCGTGTCTCTACGGTTGCATTCCACGGCATAGAAGGCGTTCCTGTCGAAGTGCAGGTCATGGTCTCGCCCGGCAAGCTGCTGATGCCGATCGTCGGTCTTCCCGACAAGGCGGTGGCCGAAAGCCGCGAGCGGGTGCAGGCGGCCCTTCATGCTTCCGGCCTGTCGCTTCCGCCCAAGAAGGTAACGGTGAACCTTGCGCCGGCCGATATTCCCAAGGAAGGCTCGCACTTCGATCTCGCCATTGCCCTCGGTCTCATGGCGGCCCTCGGTGCCATTCCGGCGGATGCCCTGCCCGGCTATGTGGTGATCGGCGAACTCAATCTTGACGGGACGCTTGCACCTGTCGCCGGTGCGCTGCCGGCGGCGATCAGTGCCAACGCTGTCGGCAAGGGGCTCATCTGCCCGGCAGACAGCGGCGCGGAGGCCGCCTGGGCGGGATCGGAAATCGACATCCTGGCACCCCGCAGCCTGATCGCACTCGCCAATCATTTCCGGGGCACGCAGGTCCTCTCCCGGCCGCAGCCGGCGGTGCGGGCTCTGCCTGCCAACCTGCCGGACCTCATCGACATAAAGGGGCAGGAAAGCGCAAAGCGGGCGCTGGAAGTGGCCGCGGCAGGGGGGCACAACCTCCTGATGGTCGGTCCGCCGGGGTCCGGAAAGTCCATGCTGGCGTCCCGGCTTCCTTCGATCCTGCCGCCGCTTTCAGCTGCCGAACTGCTGGAAGTCTCGATGATCCACTCGATCGCCGGCCAGCTTTCCGGGGGCAAGCTTTCCGATCGGCGCCCGTTCCGGACGCCGCATCATTCGGCGACCATGGCGGCCCTGGTGGGAGGCGGACTGCGGGCCAGACCCGGCGAGGCGTCGCTTGCCCATCACGGCGTGCTTTTCCTCGACGAGTTTCCGGAGTTCGCGCCCCAGGTGCTCGATGCCCTGCGCCAACCGCTGGAAACCGGCGAATGCGTCATCGCCCGCGCCAACCATCGGGTCGCCTATCCGGCCAGCATACAGCTTGTCGCGGCAATGAACCCCTGCCGCTGCGGCATGGCCGGGGAGCCGGGCCACACCTGCGCCCGCGGCCCGAAATGCCTCTCCGACTACCAGGGCCGGATTTCTGGACCGTTGATGGACCGGATCGATATCCGGATCGATGTGCCGGCGGTTTCCGCGGCCGATCTGATCAGGCCCCGCCCCGCCGAGGCGAGCGCCGACGTCGCCCGGCGCGTGGCTGCCGCGCGCGAGCGGCAGCAGGAGCGCTTCCGTTGGGCCGGAGCCCCGCAGGTCTCGACCAATGCCCGCTGCTCGACGGCCCTCATAGAGAAGATCGCCGAGCCGGACGCGGGCGGGCTTCAATTGCTTCGCGATGCGGCCGAAAAGCTGAAATTTTCCGCCCGTGGCTATCATCGCGTCCTCAAGGTCGCGCGCACGCTTGCCGACCTCGACGGGAGCGA
>JAEZHO010000336.1 GCA_023416545.1 Pseudomonadota bacterium | reverse complement strand
CGTGGTGGTCCAGGATCTCGTCATCGCTCATACCTGCCTCTTCGCCTACCAGGGCTCGCAGCGCCGGCATGAAGGGCACGAGCAGCGCCCCGAGTTCCGCGCAGTTCTCGCCTGCGATGACGGCATCCCGGACGAGGCCGCCGAACTGGTTGACGAGTTGCGCACGCAAGACCCCGACTGCCACCCAGGTCCCGGTCTGCAGCTTGAAGTTTTCGGCGGTCCTGCCGTCGAAGTAGAAGCCCTTGCGGGGATCGCCCGGGACGGCGAAGCGCACCGCGTCGCCGATCCGGTAGAAGCCCTCCTCGTCGAACGCCTCCGCAGTCAGCTTGGCGTTGCGCCAGTATCCCGGCGTGACGTTGGGTCCCTTCAACCGCAGTTCATACTTGTCTTCGAACGGAACAAGTTTCATCGTGACGCCCTGGGCCGGGATCCCGACATTGCCCGGCTGTTCCTGCGGGTCCGTACAGAAGAGCGCAAAGGGTGCCGTTTCGGTGGAGCCGATGCCGGTGCACAGGCGCACGCGGCGTTCGGTTGCGCTTTCCGACAGTTCAAGGAGTGAATTCCAGGTGTGCTGCGCCATGCCCGCACCGGCATACATCAGCATCTTGAGGTTCCTGAAAAAGCTTTGCGTCAGGGCGTCGTCGCCCCGCATGGCTTCCACAAGCATCTCGAAACCGGCTGGAACGTTGAAGTACCAGGTCGGCGAAACGTCGCGCAGGTTGGCGATCGTCTGACCGATCATCGCGGCTGCGGGCTTGCCCCTGTCGATGTAATAGGTCCCGCCGTTGTAGATCGCGATATTGAAGCACTTGTTGCCGGCGGCCGTGTGGTTCCACGGCGCCCAGTCCACCAGGACCGGCGGCTCCTCCCGGAAGTACTGGTAGCAGTCGGCAACCATCTCCTGGTTGGAGCACAGCATTCTCTGGGTCTGGATCACCGCCTTCGGCGATCCTGTCGTCCCCGAGGTGAAGAGAAACTTTGCCACCGTATCCGGCCCAACGGCATCGTAGGCGCGATCGACGTCCGGCGTGGGTCGGGTGCGCAGGATTTCCTCGAACGAATAGGTATTCGGCCGTCCGGGTGGGAGAGCCCCGACACCTGCAAGCGGGAATTCTCGTCCGAATACAGCATCGACGGCGTCCCGGAAGGCGTTGGCGTTTTCCGCGAATACAAGCCCCGGCGTGACCTGCCTTGCGATATCCTCGAGCTTACCGAGACCAGTCGCGCTCGAAGCATAGGCCGGCGCGATCGCCGCCGAAGGCACTCCGACATGCTGGGCGCCGAGAGCCATCAACGCATGCGCTATCGAGTTTTCCGAGAGGATCAGGAGTGGTCGATCCACGGAAAGGTCAAGGTCGAGGAGGAACTGGCCGATACTTCGGACGCATTCCAGCGCCTCGCCGTAGGTGACGGTCTGCCACTCTCCGGCTCCCTCGCGGTCCGCCATCCACACGCGACCCGGCGCCGTTCCAGCCCAGTGGACCAGCCGCTCGTTGATCTTGTCCGGGTAGGGACCGAGCGGATCTTCCCGCCAGATCACGATCTCGCCGCTTGAACGGTTCTCCCACCGAAGAACGGGCGACCACAGCTGCGCATCCCGCACGGCTTTGCTGGCCATGACACCTCCTCCCAGAGATTGCTCCCGATTTTTTGTTTACAAGGAAACAATCTCCTCGTAAACAATTAAACCGAGGACGGGCCAGCCCCGTGACGAGGAGAGGCGAGGAATGGCCGAACAGCCGGCACGCAATTTCGTCAGCTACGAAATCCAGGGCGAGATTGCTCACATCGGGCTCAACCGGCCCGAGAAGCGCAATGCGATCAGCGACGGCTTCGTCGAGATGATCGCCGATGCGGTCGCGCGCGCCGAGAGCGAGGCGAAGGCCGCGGTGCTTTACGGCCATGGCGACCACTTCTGTGCCGGACTCGACCTCGCCGAACACGTGAAGAAGACGCCGATAGAGGGCATACGCGGCTCCCGCCGTTGGCACGCCGTCTTCGCGACCATCGAGCACGGGACCATTCCGTGGGTTTCCGCGCTCCACGGCGCCGTGGTCGGAGGCGGGCTGGAACTGGCGGCGTCAACCCATATTCGCGTCGCCGAGCGGTCCGCCTTCTTTGCGCTTCCGGAAGGACAGCGCGGCATCTTCGTCGGCGGCGGCGGATCGGTCCGCGTCGCGCGCCTCGCGGGTACTGCCCGGATGACGGACATGATGCTGACGGGCCGGGTCGCGACTGCGGAGGATGCCGAACGCTGGAATCTGGTCCAGTACGTGGTCGAGACGGGAGAAGCGCGCCGTAAGGCCCACGAACTCGCAGTGGCGGCGGCAGGCAACGCCGCGATATCCAACTATGCGGTCATCAACGCTCTTCCCCGCATTCAGGACATGGCGAAGGAGGACGGGCTGTTCGTCGAATCCTTCATCGCCTCCTTTACGGCGACGAGCCCCGAGGCGGAGGAGCGGCTGCGGGCTTTTCTCGAGAAGCGGGCAGCCCGGGTGAAGGCACCCGGCGCCGCTGGAGGGAACTGACGTGGATATCTCCTCCTCGCGCCGTGTCGAAAAGGTAAGGCTCGACGAGCTGTCGGACTCGCTCGGCTTCCTCCTGCGTCTGGCGCAGCTGCGCGCCTTCGAGGATTTCTTCTCCGATCGCGGTCCGCGCGGGCTGAAGCCCGGTGAGTTTTCGGTCCTTTGGGTGATCGCACGCAATCCCGGCATCCGGCAGAGCGTTCTCGGCCAGCGGCTGATGATCAAGCGCGCCCACATGACCAAGCTGATCCGTGCCCTGGAGGATCTGGGACTGGTGTCGCGGCGGACACCGGAAGCCGATCGCCGGGCCGTGGAACTCACCCTCACCGCCAGCGGTCGCCGGATGGTCGAGAC
>JAEZHO010000323.1 GCA_023416545.1 Pseudomonadota bacterium | reverse complement strand
TGGCTCCCCTCTACGAGATGGCCCGCGTGGCCGCGGCCCGCCTCTCCGGCGAGCGAAGCCCGGTATTCGCCCATTCCGATACGCCGACCAAGCTGAAGGTCACGGGGATCAATCTCTTTTCCATCGGCGATTTCTCCGAGGGAGAGGGGCGGGAGGAGATCGTCCTGCGCGACGCCACTGCCGGCGTCTACAAGCGGATCGTCCTGAAGGACAACCGGATCATCGGCGCCGTGCTCTACGGAGAAACCGGCGACGGCGCCTGGTTCAACGACCTGAAGAAGAAGGGCACCGACATTTCCGCGATGCGGGACACGCTCATCTTCGGCCACTCATACCAGGGCGGCGCCCCGCTGGACCCTGTTGCGGCCGTCGCAGTCTTGCCGGACGACGCGGAAATCTGCGGCTGCAACGGCGTGTGCAAGGGCAAAATCACCGGGGCGATCACCGGCCGGGGCCTGACGACACTGGAGGCCGTTCGCGCGCACACCAAGGCGTCCGCCTCCTGCGGTACCTGCACGGGTCTCGTCGAGCAGTTGATGACGCTGACGCTCGGCGACCGATACAACCCCGCGGCGGTCACGCCGATGTGCCCATGTACCGAACTCGGTCACGACGACGTGCGGCGGCTGATCCGGGCGAAGGGCCTGAAAACCATCTCGGCCGTGATGCAGGAACTGGAGTGGAAGACCTCTTGCGGCTGCGCTAAGTGTCGTCCGGCGTTGAACTACTATCTCGTCTGCGACTGGCCGGCGGAATATGCCGACGACTACCAGTCGCGCTTCATCAACGAACGCGTGCACGCCAACATCCAGAAGGACGGGACCTATTCCGTCGTGCCGCGGATGTGGGGCGGGATGACCTCCTCGAAGGAGTTGCGGGCGATCGCCGACGTGGTCGACAAGTTCGCAATCCCCGCCGTCAAGGTTACCGGCGGGCAGCGCATCGACCTGCTCGGGATCGAGAAGGAAGACCTTCCGGCCGTCTGGGCGGACCTCGGCAAGGCCGGCTTCGTATCGGGCCAGGCCTATGCCAAGGGGCTCAGGACCGTGAAGACCTGTGTCGGCTCCGACTGGTGCCGCTTCGGCACGCAGGATTCCACCGGGCTCGGCATCCGTATCGAGAAGTTCATGTGGGGCTCGTGGACGCCCGCCAAGCTCAAGATGGCCGTCTCCGGCTGCCCTCGCAACTGCGCCGAAGCGACCTGCAAGGATATCGGCGTGATCTGCGTCGAGTCGGGGTTCGAGATCCACTTCGCGGGTGCTGCCGGGCTCGACATCAAGGGTACGGAAGTGCTCGGCCAGGTAGCGAGCGCGGACGAGGCGCTGGAGCACATCGTCGCGCTGACGCAGATGTACCGCGAGCAGGGGCGCTACCTCGAGCGCATCTACAAATGGGCGAAGCGCGCCGGCCTCGACGAAATCCGCCGCCAGATCATGGCGGATGGCGACAAGCGCCGGGCCTATTACGAGCGCTTCGTGTTCAGCCAGAAATTCGCGCAGGTCGACCCCTGGTCGGAACGCGTCTCCGGCAAGGACAAGCATGAATTCAGCCCCATGGCCGTCATCCAGAAGGAGGCAGCGGAATGAACGCGCGCGTGATCTTTGCCGATACGGCCTGGGTTCTCATCGGGACCATCGACGACATTCCGCGCCAGGGCTCGCGGCGCGTCAAGGATGGGGCGCGGCGGATCGCCGTCTTCAGGACCGCCGATGATCGAGTGTTCGCGCTCGAAGACAAGTGCCCGCACAAGAACGGGCCCCTCAGCGAAGGGATCGTGCATGACGGCTGCGTCACATGCCCGCTCCACAACTGGGTGATTTCGCTCGAAACCGGGGAGGCCCAGGGTGCCGACGAGGGGAGGACACCAGCCTTTCCCGTCCGGATCGAAGGTCGCAACGTCTACCTCAACCTCACTGCAACCACCGCGGCTTGCTGAGCCGTCTCCTGCATCGCGAAAGGAAATCCGATGTCCTATGTAGCACCCCAGGAATTCGCCACGAAAATGATCGATGCGGGCGAATCCAAAGTCTTCATGTCCACCAAGGATACTCTCATCCGGGCCTATATGGCCGGCGCCATCCTGGCGCTTGCCGCGGCGTTCGCGGTGACCGTTACCGTCAACACCGGAAACCCGCTCATCGGAGCGCTGCTGTTTCCGGTCGGCTTCTGCATGCTCTACCTGATGGGTTTCGACCTCCTCACCGGCGTCTTCACGCTCGCGCCGCTTGCGTTGATTGCCCGTCGGCCGGGCGTGACCGTCGGCGGCATCCTGCGCAACTGGGGGCTGGTCTTCATCGGCAACTTCGCCGGTGCCATGACGACGGCGGTCTTCATGGCGATCATCTTCACGATGGGCTTCTCGGAGGCGCCCAACGCGGTTGGCCAGAAGATCGGCCTGATCGGGGAGTCGCGCACGCTCGGCTATGCCGCCGCCGGCGCCTCGGGCATGCTGACGCTCTTCGTCCGTGCGGTGATGTGCAACTGGATGGTCTCCACGGGCGTCATCGCCGCGATGATGTCCACGTCGGTATCCGGCAAGGTGATCGGGATGTGGATGCCCATCGTCATTTTCTTCTACCTCGGCTTCGAGCACTCCATCGTCAACATGTTCCTGTTCCCCTCGGGCATCATGCTGGGCGGCCAGTTTACCTGGGCGGACTATTTCCTCTGGAACGAAATTCCGACAGTGGTCGGCAATCTCGTTGGCGGCCTGACCTTTGTGGGCGGGATGATCTACGCAACCCACTATCGCACGTCTCCGAGCCGCAGGATCGCGGAAAAATCCGCGCCGCGTCTCGTCGCCGCGGTGTAGCGCGAACCGGGTCAGGTCCGGGTTCACGGACCTGCCCCATCCGCTCCCATCGTCCCCTGCCATGGAGACCGCCATGCCCGAAGTGCAGATTGTCGAGACCGGTCGACAGAGGGAGACACCGGACCGGATCGAGCCGCTGGTCAAGCTTCCCGTGTTCTGGAGCCTTGCCGGCAAGACGGTGGTGGTGGCGGGCGGCTCGGATGCGGCTGCCTGGAAGGCGGAGCTTCTTTGCGCCTGCGGCGCCGAGGTGGCGGTCTACGCACCCGACGGGGCTCTCTCGCCCACCTTCGAGGCGCTGATCAGGCGTATCCCGGGAGAGAATGGCGGCCGCTGCGTTCATCACGAACGGTCGTGGGGACCGGACATCTTCCCGGGTGCGGCGATGGCGATAGGCGATTGCGAGGACGAGCCCGAGGCGCGGGCCTTCTTCGAGGCGGCACTCGCGGCCGGCGTGCCGGTCAACGTCATCGACAAGCCGGAATTCTGTCAGTTTCAGTTCGGATCGATCGTCAACCGGTCCCCGGTGGTTGTCTCAATCTCCACGGACGGCGCGGCGCCTATTCTCGCGCAGGCAATCCGCCGGCGCATTGAGACCCTGCTTCCGCATGGGCTGAAGGAGTGGGCGAAGCTTGCACAGTCGCTTCGCGACGCGGTGAACGAGCGCCTCCAGCCCGGGGTGCAACGGCGTTTCTTCTGGGAGCGCTTCGTGGATCGCGCCTTTTTGGCCGGCGGGGCGCCGGACGCGAGGGCGGAGCTGGACCTCCTCGCCCTGGCGACTAAGGGCGCCCCGCCCCCGAAAGCCGGGCGGGTGACACTGGTGGGGGCAGGGCCGGGGGATGCCGAGTATCTCACGCTGAAGGCGGTTCGGGCGCTTCAGGCCGCCGATGTCATCCTGTTCGACGATCTTGTCTCCGCCGAGGTTCTCGAGCTCGCTCGCCGCGAGGCCAAGCGCATGCTGGTCGGCAAGCGCGGAGGACGGGAGAGCTGCCGGCAGGACGATATCAACCGCATGATGATCGACTTCGCCAGGGGCGGCAAACACGTGGTGCGGCTGAAGTCAGGCGATCCGATGATCTTCGGCCGGGCCGGTGAGGAAATTGCGGTCCTCATGAGCCAGGGCATTGCGGTGGACGTGGTGCCGGGTATCACCGCCGCGAGCGCGATGGCGGCG
>JAEZHO010000045.1 GCA_023416545.1 Pseudomonadota bacterium | reverse complement strand
CGCTCGAACTCCACCAGGCTTTCGAGAATCAGCGGCACCCGGCCAAGCGAATCGAACGTGCCGGCGGGATCGTGCTGCGGATCGCGGAAGAGCCTCTGGCCCTTGCCGTCGTAGCCGAGGCGGCGGGTCTTGAGGACACCGCGTCCGCCGAATTCCGCGAGCGCATGCTCCAGGTCGTCCTGGCTGTCGACGGCGCGGAACTCGGCCGTGGCGATTCCGCAGCCGTTGAGGAAGCGTTTTTCGGTGAGTCGGTCCTGGGCGACTTCGAGCGCCCTCGGGGGCGGATAGACCGGCACGGACCGCATCAGTCTCTCCGCCGCCGAGACCGGTACGTTCTCGAATTCGTAGGTGACGATCTGGCAGGCGCGGGCAAGCGCGTCGAGCGCGTCCGGATCGTCATAGGGGGCGACGATCTGCTCGCTGGCGACCTGGGCGGCCGGGCAGTCGGACTGCGGCTCCAGGACGACGATGTGGAAGTTGAGGCGGGCGGCGGCCATGGCAAGCATCCGGCCGAGCTGCCCGCCGCCGATGATCCCGATCGTGGTGACGCTCATCAGCCCTGGTCCATGGGGTATTCGGCGACGCTTGCGGCCTGGTCGGCGCGCCACTCGTCGAGCCGATCGGCCAGATCCTCGTCGCCGAGCGCGAGGACGGCGGCTGCCAGCAGCGCGGCGTTGACTGCGCCGGCGCGCCCGATCGCAAGCGTTCCCACAGGGATCCCGGCCGGCATCTGGACGATCGAGAGCAAGCTGTCCTGTCCGGAAAGGGCCTTGGACTGCACGGGAACGCCGAAGACGGGCAGGGGCGTCATCGCCGCGGTCATGCCCGGCAGGTGCGCCGCTCCGCCGGCTCCGGCGATGATCACCTTGAAGCCCTCGTCGCGGGCGCCCTTGGCGAAACTGACGAGTCGGTCGGGGGTGCGATGGGCTGAGACGATTCTCGCCTCGTAGCCGATGTCGAGTGCGTCGAGCATGTCGGCGGCGTTCTTCATGGTTTCCCAGTCGGACTGGCTTCCCATGATGATGGCGACTGCGGGTCGTTCGGAGGTCATCCGTCTATCCTCCTCAGGCGATGATGTCGGGCAGGATCTGGTCTTCCATCTGGGTGATCTTGTCCTTGATGGCCAGCTTCTTCTTCTTCATGCGCTGGATGCGCAGCGCGTCGCTGCCGACCTGGATCATTGCGTTGATTGCGGCGTCGTAATCCTCGTGCTCCTGACGAAGCCTTGCAAGCGCCAGCCGAATATCCGCCTGTTCCTGGTCCGCCATTTCCACTGTCCCCATTCAACTCGCAACCTGTGCCCGATTGCCGGCAATGTGCGCAAGCTCCTAGCACCAATCGCCATTAACTGGAAGTTACAGCCTGCCACCAATTTGCCGCGCTCAAACCACGTTTTCACCTTCGACAAACGGCGCCGTTCGTGTCACAGTTTCTTCGTAAACGAGAAGCCTCCGGCTCGCTGGGATGGCCGGGGCAGGTTGCGCAAGGAGGATATGCCGCATGACCATTCAGGCTCATATTGCATCGCTTGAAAAGAAGCATGGTGCTCTCGAAGAGGAGCTCCAGAGCGTTCTTGCGTCCCCCTCTGCGGATGATCGCGAGATCGCAGAGCTCAAGCGCCGCAAGCTTCGTCTCAAGGACGAATTGCAACGTCTGAAGGCGTCGACGCGCCACTAACCCTCTAAGGAGAATATCGGGCCGCCGGCGCCCGTCCCAAGGGGGCCTCCAAGGCGGCAATGAAACCATCCACAAGCCTCTGGTCGTGGCTTATCGACGGTCACGACCAGAACTGGTCCAGCCATAGGTTCAACCTGTCGAACCCGCTGTTGTTGATCGAATAGACCCGCCGCGTTCCCGCGACATTCACCATCACCAGATTGCAGTCGAGCAGGGCCTTGAGGTGCTGCGATACGGCCGGCCGGCTGATCGGCAGGCCGTGCGCAAGCTCGCCGACGGTCCTTGGTGCACGACGAAGCTCCTCCAGCAGGTGGCGCCGGTTCGGATCGGCGATAGCAGCGAAAGGGTCCGTGCTCGTCATGGGCGAAAGCTAGCCCAAGTCTTGCAGGGTGACAATCCTGTTTGTGCGGCGCAGCAAGGGGGGCAGGGCCGGGGCTTGCGAAGGGCGCTCAGGCCAGAGCATCCCACAGGAGCTTCAGCCCGGTCACCAGCGCAAGGCCGTAGGTCAGCGGATAGAATACTTCCGTCTTCAGGTGGCGGATGATCCAGGCGCCGAGCATGGTCGCCACCATGGCGACGGGAAAGAGGGTCGCCGAGGCGACGAGGTTTTCGGTGTCGAGGGCGCCGAGCGCGAAATAGGGGATAAGCTTGATCGCGTTCACCAGCGCGAAGAACCGCACGCTGGCGCCGGTATAGGGTTTCGGGTCGAGCTTGAGCGGCAGGGTATAGATCTGGAAGGGCGGGCCGCCCGCATGGGCGACGAAGCTGGCATAGCCGGAAAGCGTGCCCCAGAAGGTTGCCGGGACCGGGCGGTGCGGCTGCGGCGGAGCCTCGCTTGCGCCACCCGTCCACCATTCCTGATAAAAATAGCGGGCGGCAAAGAGGATGGTCGAGACGGCGATCACGAATTTCAGCGCGTCCTGGGACACATAGGCGGAGGTCGCCCAGCCGAGCGCGATCCCGACGATCGCGCCCGGCAGGAGTATCAGCAGCGTGCGCCGGTCATTGTGGTTGCGCCACGCCCAGAGCGCCACGATGTCCATGACGATGAGGATCGGAAGGAAGATCGCCGCCGCCTGCAGCGGATCGACCACGAGTGCGAGAAGCGGCACGCCCATCAGCGCGAAGGCGCCGCCGAAGCCGCCCTTGGACAGGCCGACGAGCAGCACGGCCGGTATGGCGGCCAGGAAGAAGGTGAGATCGAGAGTCATCGCAGACGGTTGATCCTGATATCGGTCCGGTCTATCGAACGGGGGAAAGGCGAGAAGCTACTCGTCCCACACTTTCGCGGTACAGGAAATACCATGACCGACGTCGAGAACCGCTGCCGCCTCGTCCTGATCCTTCCCGCCGAGGACGACGTGCAGGCCATGTCGGACCAGCTCCGGTCGGCACTTGCCGGCGGGGACGTGGCAACCGTCATCATTCCCCAGTACGACCGCAACGACCAGCAGTTCCAGGTCCTTGCCGAGACGGTGGTGCCAATCATCCAGGAGGCGGGAGCAGCCGCCCTGGTGGCGGGCGACAGTCGCGTCGCCGGACGGGCCAAGGCCGACGGCCTGCATATCGCGGGGAAGCGCGAGGAGATCGAGGACGCGATCGTGAAGTTCACGCCGAAGATGATCGTCGGCGCCGGCGGCGTCTCCGAACGCCACACGGCGCTGGAGATCGGCGAGGTGCAGCCCGACTACATCTTCTTCGGCAAGGTGGACGGCGACATCAAGCCGGAGCCGCATCCGAAGAACCTCGCGCTCGGCGAGTGGTGGGCGTCGATGGTGGAAATCCCCTGCGTCGTCATGGGCGGCAACGACGTTACCTCCGTGGTCGCCGTGGCTGAGACCGGCGCGGAGTTCGTGGCGCTGCGGGACGCCGTATTCGCCGGCCCGGAAGCCCCGGAACGGCAGGTTGCCGAAGCCAACCGGCTTCTCGACGAAAAAGCGCCACGGTTTAACGCTTGATGAACGGCATGCGCCCGTTTCCAATATCAAATGTTCTTGTCAGACTTATGGTCGTCGCCGGGACAACCGCCGCGGCCCTGCCGACCTCCGATGCCGCCGCCCAGCAGCCGCCGCGGGCGGTGACCCGATCCCTCGATGCCGATGCCCAGCCGATCAAGAAGGGTCGGGTGGGGGAAGGCGACGCAGGCGAGCAGCCTGACGGGATCGTGCCTTCCGGCGGGGTGGGGCTCTACCAGCGGATGGGGGCCACCCTTCCGGCGCTCCCGGACGACAAGCCGTACGAAGGACCGGTCGACAACGCATACGGCGCCTTCCAGCGCGGCCTCTACGTTACCGCGCTCGCCGAAGCCCTGCCGCGGGCGGAAGCCGGGGATGCGGCGGCGCAGACGCTGGTCGCGGAGATGATGTCCAGGGGGCTCGGCATCAAGCGCGACCCGAAGACGGCGGCCTTCTGGTACGGCCAGGCCGCCGAGCGCGGCGATCCGGCAGCGATGTTCGAATACGCGCTGATGCTCATGACGGGCCGTCACGTGGCGCGCGACAAGGCGAAGGCCGACGACTACATGCGCAAGGCGGCGGAGGCCGGAAATTCCTCTGCGCAGTTCAACTGGGCGCAGATCCTCGTCTCCGACAATCCCGGCGAAAAGGGCCTGAAGCTCGCGCTGCCCTTCTACGAGAAGGCGGCCGAGCAGGGGCTGGCGGACGCGCAATATGCCGTCGCCCAGCTCTACGTGACACTTGGCGACCTGCCCAAGGAGAAGAAGGCCCTGGCGCGCCGGTGGCTGATGCGCGCCGCAAACTCCGGCTACGACACGGCGCAGCTCGATCTCGGCCTCTGGCTGGTGAACGGGGTCGGCGGCGAACGCGACCTCGACCGCGGGTTCCAGTGGATGCGGATCGCCGCCCTTCGTGGCAATGTCGTGGCGCAGAACAAGCTTGCGCATCTCTATATCAACGCGCTCGGCACCCGCCCCGATCCGGTTGAGGCGGCCAAGTGGTACGTGCTTTCCCGGCGCGCCGGCCTTGCCGATCCGGAGCTTGAGGATTTCTACCTCGGCATCGACGAGGCGCAGCAGAAGAAGGCGATCGACGCCGCCAACCGCTTCCGCCGAAGCTGATCAGCGGGCGGTTGCCAGCGCATGCCAGACGATCAGCGTGTGTCCGGCCGCAAGCACCACGATGACGAGGAGCCAGAGCCCCCTGTAGAGCCGCGGGGATGCCGAAGCCTTGGGATCGAAACGCGGCGTGAGCGCGAAGATGAGCGTGGCGAAGGCTGCCGCGAGCGGCACGATCGACAGCGCGAAGGGCGCCCGCGCATAGCGGGTGGGCGTGCCGTCGAGTTTGAAGTGGACCGCCAGGTCGACCTCCGATCCGAGGATAGACCACGCCACCAGGGATGCGGCCGCCATCGCCGTCAGGAGAACGGCGCTCGTCGTCAGGGGCAGGGTATTCTTCATCCGTCTCTCCGGCACGTGCGGGCCAACCGGTGCCATCCATAGCGGCAGCGCGAATCGTCGCAAGGGCAGGCGGCTTGCGCGACTTGAATTTCCCTCGTTTTTGTGGTCTTGAACCCGCCGATCACTACATTGCCTGTACAACGCGTCCCGCGGCACCTCACATGCGGGACAGGCTTCCGCAATCCAAGGACCTTCCCGCATGGCACGTTCCGCCCTTCTCAACGTCATGGTTCAGGCCGCCCTCAAGGCCGGCAAGTCGCTGTCGCGCGATTTCGGCGAGGTGCAGAACCTGCAGGTCTCGGTCAAGGGACCGAGCGACTTCGTTTCGCAGGCGGACCTGAAGGCCGAGAAGATCGTGCGGGAGGAGCTGCTCAAGGCGCGGCCGACCTACGGCTTCCTGGGCGAGGAAAGCGAAGAGATCCAGGGCACCGACGGCGCCCATCGCTGGATCGTCGATCCGCTCGACGGCACGACGAACTTCCTGCACGGCATTCCGCAGTTCGCGGTCTCCATCGCGCTGGAGCGCAACGGCGACATCGTCGCCGGCGTCGTCTTCAACCCGGCGACCGACGAACTCTACACGGCCGAAAAGGGCGGCGGCGCGTTCCTGAACGACCGCCGGCTGCGGGTCGCGGCACGCCGCGTCCTCTCCGACTGCGTGATCGGCTGCGGCGTTCCCCATCTCGGGCGCGGCAACCACGGCAAGTTCCTGGTCGAGCTTCGCCACGTGATGGGCGAAGTGGCCGGCATCCGCCGCATGGGCGCGGCATCGCTCGATCTCGCCTATGTTGCGGCCGGACGGCTGGACGGCTTCTGGGAGGCCGAGCTTGCACCGTGGGACGTCGCGGCGGGCCTCGTGCTGATCCGCGAGGCGGGCGGCTTCATCAGCGACATGAAGGGCGGAACCGACATGTTCGGCGAACGCAATATCGTCGCGGGCAACGAGCACATCCAGAAGGCCCTGCTCGAAGTGGCCAACCGGCCCGTTCCCACCCGATAGGGACGGGCGCGGCCCGCCATCCCGGGCTGCCGGACTGTAACACACTTCAATTCGTCTCATTTTTCCACTAGCCTCCGGCAAACACGACCGGAGGCCGAGTCACGATATGGTGGATGCGAGAGTGGACGAACTGGATGAGTCGGAGACCGGTCGGACCGGCTACAGTCACAAGCTCTCCAATCCCGTCCCCTTCCTGTGGACGATGGTGATCTTCCTGATCCTCGTCGGGTTCATCGCCGCCATCCTCTACCGCCAGGCGCACAACGCCTTCATGACCAATCCGGGGCTGAACGGCTTCATCCTCGGCGTGCTGATCATCGGCATCGTACTGGTCTTCAACCAGGTGATCAGCCTCATTCCGGAGGTCCGGTGGTTCAACTCGTTCCGGGCCGCCGGAAGCGCCGACAAGGTCGGTCGCGAACCGCGGCTGCTTGCCCCGATGCGCGCCCTGATCGGCCGGCGGCGGATGATGGCGCTCTCTCCCTCCTCGCAGCGCTCGATCCTCGATTCGATCGGCACGCGCCTCGACGAATCGCGGGAGATCTCGCGCTATCTTATCGGCCTGCTGGTCTTCCTCGGTCTCCTCGGGACGTTCTGGGGCCTGATCGGGACGATCGGCTCGATCAGCACGGTCATCCAGACGCTCGATCCCAATGGCGGCGACACCAATGATGTGCTGGCGGCACTGAAGAGCGGCCTGACGGCGCCGCTCTCGGGCATGGGCACGGCGTTTTCGTCCTCGCTGCTCGGGCTTTCCGGCTCGCTGATCCTGGGCTTCCTCGACATCCAGGCGGGGCGCGCGCAGAACCGTTTCTATATGGAGGTGGAGAACTGGCTCTCCTCCGTCACGGATGTCGGCTCCGACATTTCTCCGGCAGCGGCCGGCCCTTCCCGGCTCGGCTCCAACGAGGAACTGCGAGCACTGACCGAGCAGTTGCGGAAGCTCTCCGCCTTGCAGGCGAAGGCGCGGGACGGGGCGGTCAGCGACAAGTCGCTCTCGGCGATGGCGAACCTTGCCGAAGGCATCCAGGGGCTGGTGAAGAACATGCGCAACGAGCAGCAGATGCTGCGTGACTGGATCGAGGCGCAGCAGGAGGAAGCCAAGGTCCTGCGCCGGACGCTCGACCGCCTTTCCGAGAAGATCGGGAGCAAGTAGCCGATGGCGCTCGTCAAGAACCGCCGCCGCGAGCGTGGCGTCGATTACTGGCCGGGCTTCGTGGACGCCCTCTCCACCCTGCTTCTCGCCATCATGTTCCTGCTCACCGTCTTCGTGCTGGCGCAGTTCCTGCTCAGCCGCGAGATCAGCGGGCGCGACGAGGTGCTGAACCGGCTGAATACGCAGATCGCCGAGCTGACCGAACTCCTGGCGCTCGAGAAGGGCAATGCGCAGGACCTGGAGGATACGCTTGCCAACCTGCAGTCTTCGCTTGCCAGCTCAGAGAACGAACGGTCCCGCCTGCAGTCCCTGCTCGACCAGGGCACCGGCGCCGGCGACGCCGCCAATGCGCGGATCGGGGAACTGACGCAGACCCTCAACGAGGAGCAGCAGGTCAGCGCCCGGGCGATGAGCCAGATAGAGCTTCTCAATCAGCAGATCGCCGCCCTGCGGGCGCAGATCGCCGCGGTGGAGCAGGCGCTGCAGGCGTCGGAGGCGAAGGATCAGGATTCGCAGGCGCAGATCGCCGACCTCGGTCGCAGGCTGAACGTAGCGCTGGCGCAGCGCGTCCAGGAACTCAACCGCTACCGCTCCGACTTCTTCGGGCGGCTGCGGGAAATCCTCTCCGACCGCGAAAACATCCGCATCGTCGGCGACCGGTTCGTGTTCCAGTCGGAAGTGCTGTTTCCGGTCGGCGGGAGCGAGCTGGACGATGCGGGGCGGGTCGAGATGGGCAAGCTTGCCGAAGCGCTTCTCGACCTCGCCAAGGAAATCCCGCCGGAGATCAACTGGGTGCTTCGCGTCGACGGCCATACGGACAATGCGCCGCTCTCCGGCACCGGGCGCTACCGCGACAACTGGGAGCTTTCCTCTGCCCGCGCGACCTCGGTGGTCAAATACCTGATCGAGCAGGGCGTGCCGGCAAACCGGCTGGTGGCCGCGGGGTTCGGGGAATTCCAGCCGATCGCCGCGGGAGATGCCCCGGAGGCCCGCAACCAGAACCGGCGCATCGAGCTGAAGCTTACAGAGCGCTGACCGCCGGGCGTTCCATGTCGTGGAACTGCAGCCGCGCCAGCCTGGCGTAGAGGCCGCCCTTCGCGACGAGGCTTTGATGTGTCCCTTCCTCGACGATCCGCCCGTCTTCCATGACGAGGATGCGGTCTGCCTTGAGGACGGTCGCCAGGCGATGGGCGATGACCAGCGTCGTCCGTTCCTTCATCAGCCCGTCGAGCGCCTTCTGCACGAGCGTCTCGCTCTCGGCGTCGAGGGCGGAAGTCGCCTCGTCGAGGAGCAGGACAGGCGCGTCGCGCAGGATGGCGCGGGCGATGGCGATCCGTTGCCGCTGGCCGCCCGAAAGGGTCACGCCGCGCTCGCCGGCAAGGGTGTCGTAGCCGTGCTCGAGCTTCTCGATGAATTCGTGCGCCTGCGCGGCGATGGCGGCGGCACGCACCGCCTCGCGGCTGACGCCGGCGGTGCCGAAGGCGATGTTGTCGTGGATGGAAGCCGCAAAGATCGTCACGTCCTGCGGCACGAGCGCGATCCGGCTGCGGATATCGGCGAGCGCTGCATCCCGCAGGTCGACGCCGTCGAGCCGCACGGTCCCGGAGACCGGATCGTAGAAGCGCAGCAGAAGCGAGAAGATGGTGCTCTTGCCGGCGCCCGACGGGCCGACGATCGCGACCGTCTCGCCCGGACGGACATCGAGGCTAAGCCCGTTCAGCGTCACGGTGTTCTCGCGGGAGGGATAGGCGAAGGAGACGTCGTCGAAGCTGACGGCGCCGCGCGGCGGGCGGGGAAGGGCGATAGGGGAGGCCGGATCGCGCACCGCCGGCACCTCGTCCAGAAGTTCCGACAGGCGTTCGGCGGCGCCGCCGGCCTGCGAGAGTTCGCCCCAGACTTCCGAGAGCTGGCCGAGCGCGCTTGCGGCAATCACCGAATAGAGGACGAACTGGCCGAGCGTTCCTGCCGTCATCGTGCCGGCGAGCACGTTCTGGGCGCCGTACCAGAGCACGCCGACGATGCTGCCGAAGACCATGAGGATCGCAAAGCCCGTCAGCAGCGCACGCGAGCGGATGGCGGCGCGGGCGGCGTCGAAGGCATCCTCGACGGTCGCCCCGTAGCGCGCCGCCGCGGCGGCCTCGCCGTTGAAGGCCTGGACGGTGCGGGTGGCGCCGATCGTCTCAGACGCGAAGGCGGAGGTGCGGGCAAGGGTATCCTGCGCGGCGCGGGAGCGCTTGCGGACCGAGCGGCCGAAGGCGACCAGCGGGAAGACGATGACCGGGATTGCGCCGAGCGCGAGCCCTGAAAGCTGCGGGCTCGTGTAGATCATCATCGCCATCGCGCCGATGCAGAGGATGGTATTGCGCAGCGCCTGGGAGGCGGCGGATCCGAAGGCGGACTTGATCTGGGTGGTGTCGGCGGTCAGTCGGGAGACGATCTCGCCCGACTGGTTGACGTCGAAGAAGGCGGGCGAAAGGCGGGTCACGCGCGCAAAGACGTCGCGGCGAAGGTCGGCGACCACGCGCTCGCCGACTGTGATGACGAAATAGTAGCGAAGGGCGCTCGCCAGCGCGAGGAGGCTCGCCAGCGCCAGAAGCATGCCGAAATAGTTGTCGATGAAGCTTCCGTCGGCGGCCGCGAAGCCGCGGTCGACCATGCGCCGGACCGCGAGCGGCAGCGCAAGCGTCGCGGCGGCGGAGAGGATGAGGCTGAAGAGGGCGCCCATGACGAGGCCACGGTAGCGTGACAGATAGGGAAGGAGCCTCGCAAGCGGGCGGATGCCCTTGCCATTTGCCTGTCGTTCTTCTGAATGCGCCACTTTATCCCCGGATTGATCGGACTCTTTTCTGAGACCGGCGGTACTTGTGCTCCCGGCGCCCTTCCTGTATAGGCTCCGCATCGAATTGGGAAGCCGTGGCCAGCCGGTCTGCGGCTTCATTTATTGAAGAGGGTCTGCGATCGCAATTGCGACATTTGGACCTCGCAGCGCAGGATTATCGACATGAAGGCTGACATCCATCCGCAATACCACACGATCAAGGTGGTCATGACCGACGGCACCGAGTACGAGACCCGCTCGACCTGGGGTTCGGAAGGCGCGACCATGAACCTTGAAATCGACCCGAAGTCGCATCCGGCATGGACCGGCGGCAACCAGCAGCTCATGGACCGCGGTGGCCGCGTCTCCAAGTTCAACAAGCGTTTCGGCGGCCTCGGCCTCTAATCCTTGTCTGCAAGTGGTTTTTGAAAGACCCGGCTCCGGCCGGGTTTTTTTATGCCTTGCGGTCGGCTCAAACGGCACAAAAAAAGCGGGCCGAAGCCCGCCTGTTCCGGATCGGTCGCCGATCAGGCGCCGAAGGCCGTGTGCAGGAGATGAAGCTGAGCGCGCACGCCGTTCTCGTTGCTGGGCACCGGGGCATCGCCCGGGCGATAGATCTCGCGGTCGAGAAGCGCCACGCGGTTCTGGAGCCTCAGCGAGCGCTCCACGAGGTCGCGGAAGCCCTCCGGAAGGTCCAGCCAGCCCGGTGCGTTCTTGTCGACGTTGAAGCCGTCGAGGCGAACCTTGTTCTTCTCGGCCAGGACCTGGTCGCGGCTCATCTCGCCATTGTTGACGGCGCGCTGCAGCAGCAGCCAGGATGCCATCTGCATCAGGCGGGTGGTGAGGCGCATCGATTCTGCGGCATAGAGCACGGAAGCCACGCGCGGCAGGACCTTGGAGGCTGCACGACCCGGGCCGTCGAGGTAGCTTGCGGTCTCCTCGACCAGGGCCATGCCCTCGGTATAGAGCGCCTTGAACTGCGACGAAGCTGCGGCGCGGCCTGCAAAGTTGACGGTGTTCAATCCGTGTTCGGACATCGAAATCATCCTGCTAACGCATCACAATACAGGCAATGACCCCGGGAAGGGAAAGTTCCCTGGCGCCTCTCCTAGAAGTTAAGATGGAGTTTATAGCTGTAAACCGCAAGCCGTTTCTTAAGGAAGGGTTAATACCCACACCTTTGCTCGGCGCGCAAAAAAGAAGAGCCGCGAAAGCGGCTCTCAAGGTAAAACAGGGAGAAAAGTCAGACCCAGTCGCCACATGGTGAAAACCGTCTGAATCCAGGAGGCCCGGATGTTCATCATAATGTACGTTAATGCTTAACGTCCGGTTAAAGGCGGGATTGGTCTGTCCTAAATCTCCCGTTTCGGGACATCAGGAGCGGAAGAAACTGTCGGCGGCGCGGCGGCCGGCCGCCTTCTTCTGCTTTTCCTCTTCCAGGCGGACGATTTCCTCCCGCAGCAGAGCGATCCGCCTGTCGAGCTCGTCGGACGACAGGGCGTCGAGTTCGCAGCCGATCTCGTGGGAGACCGGCTTTTTGGGTCTGTCGTCGTCCATGAAGCTCATGACGAGGGCCTCTCGTGATCCTGGTCGCCGCCGCCTTCGGCCGCACGGGGATTAAGCAGCAGACTCTCCGGCGTCGTCAAGGACGGGGCGAGGGCGGGCGAGCCGGAATAGCTGTCGCGATCCTCCACCGGCACCGCCGGCCTCCGGCGGCTGCGGAAGATCGAATAGGCGGTGACGAGGATGTGGGCAAGCGCGGTGACGGCAAAGAGCGCGTAGGGGCCGAGCCAGGTCATGACCGGGCCGCCGAGCGTCGGGCCGATGATCGTGCCGATGCCGAAGAGCAGCAGCAGTCCCCCCGAGACCTTCACGAAGTCTTCCGGCGCGGCATGGTCGTTGGCATGGGCGACGGCGATCGGATAGAGCGCGTTGGCGGCGGCGCCATAGGCGGCGATCAGGATGATGATCGCATAGACGTTCTCCGGCCGGAACAGGAAGAGCGCCAGGCCCGCGGTCGCCGCAAGTCCCGACAGGGCGGCCAGCACGAAACGGCGGTCCATCCGGTCGGAGAATCGTCCGGCGGGAAACTGGGCGATCGCGCCGGCGAAGATGGTGATCGACACCATGACGGCGATGGTCGACGGGTCGAGGCCGGCGCGCGCGCCGAAGACGGCGGCGAGCGTGCCGTAGGCGCCGTTGGCGGTACCGACCAGCAGGATCGCCACGAAGGAGACCGGGGAGTTGCGGTAGAGCGCCCTGAGGTCCAGCCGGACGCGCTTCAGCGGCTGCGGCGAGGCTGCCTTGGAAACGGCGGTCGGGATGATGGCGAGGCAGTAGAGGATGCCGCAGATCATGAACAGGACGGGCGTCGAGATGTCCGCGAACGGCACCATCATCTGGCCGCCGACGACGCCGAACAGGGTGATGGAGATGTAGAAGGAGAAGATCGCGCCGCGGCTCTCGTTGGTGGCGCGTTCGTTCAGCCAGCTTTCGATGATCATCGACGTGCCCGCGGTGCAGAGCCCGGTGACCGCACGGAGGATGAGCCAGGCGGTCTGGTCGACGAGGATGCCGGTGAGCAGCACGTTGAGGCAGATCAGCGCGCCGAAGCCTGCGAAGGCGCGGACATGGCCGATGCGCCTGACGAGATTGGGCGCGACGAAGCAGCCGACGACGAAGCCGGTCGCCCAGGTCGTGCCGATAAGGCCGAGGACCTCGTTGGAATAGCCCTCGTACGATCCCCTCACGGGGAGCAGTAGGCCCTGCAGGCCGTTGCCGAGGAACAGGAAGAGCGTGCTCGTAAGCAGCGCCAGGATCGGGAGGAGGTTACGTCGCATCGTGCATGACCAGCTTCTTCTCTCCTTCAGATGGGCATCGGGAGGCCAGGGAATTATATGTTGCCTATACCGTCAATCGGGGATTAACGGGCGAAGCGAAAAGCTTTCATGGCAACCGATTCGGTGCGGGGCATTGGTGGCCACCAAACATGTCCAGCCTGTGACGGCGCCGGACCGAAGGAGAGACACATGACGAAAGCCATCGGCGTTCTCCTCGTCCTGGCGATGCTGGTCCATATCATCCGGCCGCTCGGCCTGCCGGGGCTCAGGCGCCGAGGCGACTTCTGGAAAGTGGCCGTGGCGGCCTTTGTGATATGGGGCGGCGCCCTCCTGGTGAGGGACTTTTCCTGAGGCCGGCCCGGACGTGAGAAAGGCCGCACCGTTTCCGGCGCGGCCTTTGCAATCTGCGGGCTTCGAGAGCCGGATCAGACCTTCTCGACGCTCGCCTTGTAGATCTGGTCGATCGTCTCGGCGAGGCTCGCATCGAACTCCGCATCGCTCATGGTGACGCGCATCTTTTCCGTCAGCGCGCGGGAGAAGCTCGCGATCATGCCATGGTTGTGGCTGAGCTTCTCGCAGGCATCCGCGGTGCTGTAGCCGCCGGAAAGGGCGACGACGCGGACGACAGACTTGTGGGCGACGAGCGGGGCGTAGAAATCGGCGACCGTCGGGATCGTCACCTTAAGCATGACCCTTTCGTCCGCCGGAAGCTTGTCGAGCTGCTGCGCGATCTCGTCGCGGAGGATGGCCTCGGCCTCCTGCTTGGTGGGGCTCTTGATGGAGACTTCAGGCTCGATGATCGGAACGAGGCCCTGGCCGATGATCTGGCGGCCGACCTCGAACTGCTGCTTCACGACAGCGGCGATCCCGGCCTTGTCCGCATGGGCGATCACCGAGCGCATCTTGGTGCCGAAGATGCCCTTTTCGCGGGCACGGATCAGCAGCGCGTCGAGATCGGGCATGGCCTTCATCAGCTGGACGCCGTTCTCTTCGGCTTCCAGGCCCTTGTCGACTTTGAGGAAGGGCACGACGCCGCGCTTTTCCCAGAGATAGGAAGGAACCGGCTGGCCTTCGACGTCGCCGTCCATGGTGCGTTCGAACAGGATCGCGCCGATGACCTTTTCGCCGGTGAAGGCGGGCGCGCTCATGA
Organism: Pseudomonadota bacterium; assembly: GCA_023416545.1. Lineage (GTDB taxonomy): Bacteria > Pseudomonadota > Alphaproteobacteria > Rhizobiales > Rhizobiaceae > Neorhizobium. The sequence goes on along the minus strand of JAEZHO010000045.1, from coordinate 5,296 downwards.
TGCGGACGCGCATGGCGTGCATCAGGCGGAACATTTCCTCTTCGCCGTCATAGTCCGACTCCGAGATGCCGTAGAGGCTGAGCGCCTTGGGTGTGGAGCCACCGCTCTGGTCCAGCGCGGCAATGAACCCCGGGGCGGAGCTGATCTTTTCCAACATCTTCGCGTTGACCATATGTGACTCCTGTTTTTGAATTGCGCGATGCGCGTTCCCCGAACTCATGTCCCGGACGACCGGCGGAATGTCCCGCATCTCCGCCTCGGCGCCGAAACCGTGTCAGCGCGATATCAGAAGTTGCCGGGCATTCAAATCCCGCTCTAATCTATTGAAACGTTTGAAATTATTTCAATCGTTTAAAATGTCTAAATTGTTTAAACGTGGTTGATGAAGGCGCGGCGGCTCCTACCTTCCTCGCCTTCAGCCTGTTTTTACTTCGAGAGCACCGCGACGCCCGGCAGTTCCTTGCCTTCCATCCATTCGAGGAAGGCACCGCCGGCCGTCGAGATATAGGTGAAGTCGTCGGCAACGCCGGCATGGTTGAGGGCGGCCACCGTATCGCCGCCGCCCGCGATCGAGACGAGCCTGCCTGAGCACGTCTCGTCGGCGGCATGGCGGGCCGCCGCGACCGTTGCCCGGTCGAAGGGCGCGATCTCGAAGGCGCCGAGGGGGCCGTTCCAGACGAGCGTATGCGCCTTCGAGATCCAGTCGTTGACCTTCTCGATGGACTTCGGCCCGATATCGAGCACCATCGCATCGGCGGGGATGGCGTCGATGGCCACGACCTCGTTGTCGGCGCCGGCCTTGAACTCGCGGGCCACGACGCCGTCCACCGGCAGGACGATAGTGCAGCCGGAGGCTTCCGCCTCGACCATGATGTTCTTCGCGGTCGCCGCCAGATCGTGCTCGCACAGCGACTTTCCGACGGAGACGCCGCGCGCGGCGAGGAAGGTGTTCGCCATGCCGCCGCCGATCACCAGGGCATCGACCTTCTGCACGAGGTTCATCAGCAGGTCGATCTTGGTGGAGACCTTGGCGCCGCCGACGATGGCGACCACCGGACGGGCCGGGTTACCCAGGCCCTTCTCCAGCGCCTCAAGTTCGGCCTGCATGGTGCGGCCGGCATAGGAGGGCAGGTGATGGGCGAGGCCTTCGGTCGAGGTATGGGCGCGGTGTGCGGCCGAGAAGGCGTCGTTGACGTAGATGTCGCCGTTCTTCGCAAGTTCGGCGGTGAAGTCCGGGTCGTTCTTTTCCTCGCCCTTGTGGAAGCGGGTGTTCTCCAGGAGCAGGATGTCGCCATCATTCATCCGGGCGATCGCTTCGGCGGCGGGGGCGCCGATGCAGTCGGAGGCGAAGAGGACGGCATGATCGAGAACCTGCTCGACGGCGGGCAGGATCGTCGAGAGCGACATTTCAGGCACGACCGCACCCTTGGGGCGTCCGAAATGCGCCAGGAGGATCACCTTGGCGCCCTTGCCGGAAAGCTCCAGGATGGTCGGCGCGACGCGTTCGATCCGGGTCGTGTCGGTCACATTGCCGTCCGCAACCGGGACGTTGAGATCGACGCGCAGGAGCACGCGCTTCCCGGTGATATCGTTGAGGTCGTCGATGGTCTTGAAAGCAGGCATGGCATGATCCTCGTCGGCAGATGGTCGCGAGGGACCATACTATTCCTGACCGGTCGCGCAAGGCGCCGGTCCCCTGTCGAGGCCGGCAAATTCTACTCTCCGTGGTGGCCCGGCTCCGGCGTCTTCAGCGACTTGCCGCGATAGTGGCGCAGCCGGTCGCGTATCCGGTGGGCGATCTCGCGCATGTTGATGAAGATGGGCAGGGTGGTCGCGGGCTCCACCGGCTCCAGCGAAATGCCGATGCTGCGGATCGCCTGCTGTTCGTCGAGATCGCGGACGATCAGCACGACGGAGCCGAAGCGGACACGGTCGGCGTATTCCGCCACGCCGCCGAGACGATAGGCGACGAGTTCGGCAATCGTCATGCTCTGCTCGGCCGGGGAGAGGAGCCCCGGGCCATAGGCCGCGTCGAGCTCCCTGGCGGGCCGCGAGGGCGAGATGGCGAAGGCGCCGAAGAATTCCTCGTCATCCTGCTCGACGGGCGCGCGGCTCGCGAAGAGGCGGTCGAGGAGCCGGATGTAGTTCGGGGTGACGAAGAGATAGACCTGGTCGCCCTCCTGCAGCCGTCCCGCATACTGGTAGCGCATGCTGCGGCCGTCCCTGATGACGAGGGAAGGCAGTGCCCAGCGCGGAATACGCTCGCCGCGAAGGACGGGGCTGTCCTTCATGACGCGATAGGAGATGAGTTCGTGGGTCGACTTTCCCGGAAGGTCCAGCTCGATCTTGTCGATCTCGCCGAGTCGCGGCGGGATGATCAGGCCGAGCTTTCGCGCCATCGGCTTGATCGTCCATCCCTGCACGATGAGCGAGACCATGACGATAATGAAGGCGGTGTTGAAGAACAGGAGGCCGTTTTCCATGCCGCCGAGGAGCGGCAGGATGGCGAGCAGGATGGAAACGGCGCCGCGCAGGCCGACCCAGGCCACGAACCCGGTTTCCTGCTGCGTCATCTGGAAGGGCAGGAGGCTCAGCCAGACCGCGAGCGGGCGGGCGACGAATATCAGGAAGAGCCCGAGGATGACCGCCGGGACGGCGACCGTGAGGAACTGCGAGGGGGTCGCGAGCAGGCCGAGCACGATGAACATGATGATCTGGGCGAGCCATGTCAGCCCGGAGTGGAAACGGGCGATGGATTCGCGCGCGAAGATCTTGCTGTTGCCGGAATAGATGCCGGCGACATAGACGGCGAGGAAGCCGCTGCCGCCGATCGCGCCGGTGAAGGCGAAGACGAGCAGGCCGAGGGCGAACGCGAAGATCGGGGCAAGGCTGCGGTCGGAGGTGAAGCGGTTGAGGATCCAGACGATCATCATGCCGCCCAGAAGGCCGAAGATGAGGCCGAGCGCCATCTGCTCGACGAAGAGCAACAGGAACTCCGCGTCGAGGCCCGCGAAGCCCTCGCCGCTGGCGAGCACCTCGACAAGCGCGATGGTGAGGAAGATCGCCATCGGGTCGTTGGTGCCGGATTCCACCTCGAGCGTCGAGCGCACCTGCTCGCGGATGTTGATGCCGCCGATGCGCAGCAGGAAGAAGACGGCTGCCGCATCCGTCGACCCGACGATGGAGCCGAGGAGGAGGCCTTCAAGCCAGGAGAAGCCAAGGAGCAGCATGGCCGCGAAGGCGAAGATGGAGGCGGTGAGGACGACGCCCACCGAAGCGAGCGTGAGGGCCGGCCAGGCGGCGACGCGGAAGGAGTGGATGGAGGTCCCGAAGCCGGAGTCGAAGAGGATGACGGCAAGGGCCAGAGAGCCGAGCATGTAGGCGAAGGCGAAATTGTCGAAGGCGATCCCGAAGCCGTCGACGCCGGCGATCAGGCCGATCGACAGGAAGACGAGCAGCAGCGGCGCGCCGAAGCGGAAGGCGATCAGGCTGGAGAAGGCAGCCACCAGCACGAGGATCGTGCCCACCAGCAGGAAAATGTAGAACGCCTCCACCATTCCGATGCTCTCCATTGGGACAGGCTCGACGATTGCAGCGCCGGTGGCGGTGCTCGTTAACCTGTCGGATCTCACATGTCTTGGATTTCCGCCGGGCGGAAAGAATCAAGAGGAAGTGAATAAGGCGGGAACAAATCCGGCAACAGAAGGGCGGCGAAAAAGAAAACGGCGGCCGGAATGCCCGGCCGCCGCCAAAAAAGCGATTGGGGTGGAAATGACCTAGAGCAGCTTGCCCATCGCGACGGCCGTATCGGCCATGCGGTTGGAGAAGCCCCACTCGTTGTCGTACCAGGTGAGGATGCGAACGAGGTTGCCTTCCAGTACCTTGGTCTGCTCGGCTGCGAAGTTGGACGAATGCGGATCGTGGTTGAAGTCAACCGATACGAGCGGACCCGTGACGTAGTCGAGGATGCCCTTCAGTTCGCCGTCGGCGGCGGCCTTGATCGCCGCGTTGACTTCTTCCTTCGTGACGTTGCGCGAAGGAATGAACTTCAGGTCGACGACGGAAACGTTCGGGGTCGGCACGCGGATCGCCGAGCCGTCGAGCTTGCCCTTCAGTTCCGGCAGGACCAGGCCGACGGCCTTGGCTGCGCCGGTGGAGGTCGGGATCATCGACAGGGCCGCGGCACGGGCCCGGTAGAGGTCCTTGTGCATGGTGTCGAGGGTCGGCTGGTCGCCCGTGTAGGAGTGCACGGTCGTCATGTAGCCCTTCTCGATGCCGAAGGCCTTGTGCAGGACATAGGCGACCGGGGCGAGGCAGTTCGTCGTGCAGGACGCGTTGGAGACGACGAGGTCGTCCTTCGTCAGCGTGTTGTGGTTGACGCCGAAGACGACCGTCTTGTCGGCGCCGTCGGCCGGGGCCGAGACGAGGACGCGCTTGGACCCGTTGGACAGGTGCAGCGACGCCTTCTCCTTGGAGGTGAAGATGCCCGTGCATTCAAGCGCGATGTCGACGTCGCCCCAGGGCAGTTCCTTGGGGTCCTTGACGGCGGTCACCTTGATCGGCTTGCCGCCGCCGACGATGATCGAGTCGCCTTCGACCCGGACCTCGGCAGGAAACTTCCCATGGACGCTGTCGTAGCGGAGAAGATGGGCATTGGTCTCGACCGGGCCCAGGTCGTTGATGGCGACGACCTCGATGTCGGTTCGGCCGGATTCCTGGATGGCGCGCAGGACGTTGCGACCGATGCGGCCGAAGCCGTTGATGCCGACTTTCACTGTCATTTCAGATACTCCCGTCTGTCTGTCGTAACATTGGTTCAACCTTGCTGACGCGAGGGAACGGCTTCAGGAAAGTCGCTTCTCGGTAGCAGCCACCACGGCTTCCGCCGTGATGCCGAAGTGCTTGTAGAGATCCTTTGCCGGCGCCGAGGCCCCGAAGGACTTCATGCCGATGAAGATGCCGTCGGAGCCGATCAGGGCATCCCAGCCCTGGCGGACGCCGGCCTCGACCGCGACCTTGACCGGCGACGTGCCGATGATGGCGGTCCGGTAGTCCTCGTCCTGGTCCATGAAGAGTTCAACGCAGGGAACGGAAACCACGCGGGTGGCGATCCCCTTCTGCTCCAGCATGCCGGCGGCCTTGACGGCGATCTCGACCTCCGAGCCGGACGCGAAGATGGTGACGCGGGCGTCGCTCGACGACACGAGGTCATAGGCACCGTAGGCGCAGAGGTTCTTCTCTTCGTATTCCTTGCGGACCGGCGTCAGGTTCTGTCGCGTCAGCGCCAGGCCGGAGG
>JAEZHO010000042.1 GCA_023416545.1 Pseudomonadota bacterium | reverse complement strand
GATCCCGGCCGCTGGAACGTCCTGCCGGAGCAGGTGCGCGAGTGGCTGGAGATCCAGCAGGACCGGTCCATGCTGCCGGCCAGGGACGAGTTGCTGATCGAGACCTTCCCGCGCGGAAAGCGCTTCTTCATGATCGCCTACTGTTTCGAGGGCAGGCTTGCCCACCAGACGCTCGGTATGCTGCTGACCCGCAGGCTGGAACGTCTCGGCGCCCGCCCCCTCGGCTTCGTCGCGACCGATTACTCGCTGGCGGTCTGGGCCTTGAACGATCTCGGCGGCATGATCGACGAGGGCAGTCTCAGCCTCTCCGATCTCTTCGACGAGGACATGCTCGGCGACGATCTGGAGGCCTGGCTCGACGAGAGCTACATGCTGAAACGCACCTTCCGCAATTGCGCGGTGATTTCCGGCCTGATCGAGCGCCGCCACCCGGGCAAGGAGAAGACCGGCCGGCAGGTCACGGTCTCAACCGACCTCATCTATGACGTGCTGCGCAGCCACGAACCGGACCACATCCTGCTCGAGGCGACGCGACGGGATGCGGCAACGGGTCTTTTGGACATCGGCCGGCTTGGCGATATGCTGGCGCGAATCAAGGGCCACATCACCCATCGCGACCTCGACCACGTCTCGCCGCTCGCCGTTCCCGTCATGCTGGAGATCGGCAGGGAAACGGTTCCCGGGGAGGCGCAGGACGCGGTGCTGGAGGAAGCGGCCGAGGAACTGATCGCGGAGGCGCTCTCGTGATGCCCTTCGCGCCGTGGAAAGACAGACGCTTGATGCATCGCCTCGGGCTTGCGGCCCGTACAGCAGGAATGACGGGCCCCGCCGCCGGGGCGGAGGAAACGCTCGTCCATGGCGTGGCGGCGGTCTGCGATCCGCTGGGCGCGCTCTACCTTCCCGAAACCGCCACGCTCGTGGTCTCTGACCTGCACCTGGAAAAGGGGGCGGCCTTCGCCCGGCGGGGGATGATGCTGCCGCCCTATGACACGATAGCCACGCTCAACATCCTGGCGGCCGTCATCGGCCGTTACGATCCGAAGACGGTCGTCTCGCTCGGGGACAATTTTCACGACCGCAAGGGTTCGGCCCATCTTCCCGTCGACCTGCGGGCGCTGATCGGCGCGATGGCCCGCGGCCGCGACTGGATCTGGATCAACGGCAACCATGACCCCGACGGGACGACGGATCTTCCCGGAACCTCGCTCGACGAGCTGCTCTACGGCGGTCTCACCTTCCGCCACGAGCCGAGCCTGACGGCGGGCAGGGGCGAGGTGGCGGGCCACCTTCATCCTGCCGCCACGGTCCGGCGCCGCGACAAGTATGTCCGTCGTGCCTGCTTCGCGACCGACGGTACCCGCCTGCTGATGCCGGCCTTCGGCGTCCTGGCGGGCGGCCTCGACCTCAATCACCGGGCCATGCACGGTCTTTTCGATCGCACGGCGCTCGTTGCCCACCTTCTCGGACGCGACCGCATCTATTCGGTCCGCTACACCAACCTCCTCGGCTGAGCGCGGATCAGTCCTTGCGGAAGATCAGGCTGGCGCCCCAGCCGGTGATCACGGCGATCAGGACACAGAGGAAGCCGTAGGTGATTGGACGGTCGCGCGCCGCATCGGTGATGGCCTGCTCGATGCCGGTCTTGACCACCCTCAGCGGCAGTTCCCGTTCGAAGATGAGCTCGCCGCTCTTGAAGAGGTAGGCGCGCACCGTGTGGACCCCGTCGGGAATATTGGCCGGCAGCCGCAGGGAGGCCCGGAACAGGCTGGGGCTCACGAACCGGACGCCGCTCGTGTCGCGCTGGTAGAGCCCGCTCGACAGCATCAGCCGCAGGTAGGCCTCGCGGAACTCCGACAGGTCCACGGCATTGCCGACATAGCCGGTCGGCGTCAGCGCGAGGTGATTGATGCCGACGCCGATGCTGTTCAGCGACGGCGCCTCGTCTATGGCGTCGATCGCGCGCGTGCTGGCAAGCGAATAGGATTCCGGCACCTGCTCGAAGGTCATCGAATCCGTGTTCATCCAGATCCCGAGCACCCTTTCCTTGCGCCGCACCGTCGCATAGTCCCGCGGACCCTCGAGCGTCACGATCACGTCGTACTGGCCGATCGCCAGGAACAGTTCGTCGGCATTGGTAAGCGCCCCGAAGACCGTCAGGTCGGCTCCCTTGAAGTCGGAGGTAATGGCGATCTCGTCCGTCGAAGTGCCGATTTCCAGCACTTCCTTCACCGTCGAGGCTTCCCCGAAAGGCACCTGGGCGACGGCGGGCGAGGCGGCGATGAGGGAAAAGGCGGCAAGGAGGACGTGGAGGAGGCGGGGCATCAGTACGCGAAGCCTCCCATCACCACGGAATAGATATCGTCCGGCGTCACGACCAGCGCGATCGCGAGGCGTATGCCGACGGCCAGCACGAGGAGGGCGAGCAGTGCGCGCAGTTGTTCGCCGCGCAGCTTCTGTCCGACCCGTACCCCGTATTGCGCCCCGATCACGCCCGCCACCATGAGGATGGACGCGAGCACGATGTCGACGGAATAGTTGGTCGCCGCCTGCACCATGGTCGTGTAGGCGGTCACGAAGATGATCTGGAACAGCGAGGTCCCGACGACCACGCTGGTCGGGATGCGCAGGAGATAGATCATCGCCGGCACCATGATGAAACCGCCGCCGACACCCATGATCGAGGTGAGGACGCCGATCCCGAAGCCGAGCGTCAGCACCGGAATGGCGCTCAGGTAGATCTTCGACTTCTTGAAGCGCATCTTGAACGGCAGGCGGTGCACCCAGATGTGCTGGCCGGGCCGCTTGGCGACCGGCGGCTCGTTGCGTGCCGTCCGGCGCATGGCGCGCACGCTCTCGTTGAGCATCAGGCTGCCGACCGTGCCGAGCAGGATGACGTAGAGAAGCGAGACGAACAGGTCCAGCTGGCCAAGGCGGCGCAGCCAGGAGAAGATCCATATCCCGACGGTGGCCCCCACGAGACCGCCGGCCAGCAGGACGGTGCCGAGCTTGATGTCGAGCGTGCCGCGCCGGAAATGGGTGATCGCACCCGAGATCGACGAGGCCACCACCTGGTTGGCGCCGGTCGCGACGGCCACCACGGGCGGAATGTTGTAGAAGATCAGCAGCGGCGTGATCAGGAAGCCGCCGCCGACGCCGAACATGCCGGAAAGGAAGCCGACGGCCGCGCCCATCCCCAGTATGATGAAGATGTTCACGGAAAGCTCTGCGATCGGCAGGTAGACGGTCACGTCCGAACCTCAAACACGATGGCGCCGCGGCAAGGGAGCGGTTCCGCCAGACGGATGCAATTTCCGCGCCAGTGCCGGGAGTTTGGCCCCTGCCGAAAGGCAGGTTCCGGAACTCCTGTCTTGCGCCCGATGCCGCGCCTAGTCAACGCAGGCCGCCCGGTTAGCCGGCCATTCCTCCCTTTTTGTGGCATCGTGATTAACGCCTGCGGCGAGGAAAGAGCGGACCGGCTACGCGTTGCGCTTCAGCAGTTCCCGCACCAGCGCATCGTTCACCTTGCCCGTCGGCTCGTGGCCGATGGAGGCCTGGAATGCCTTGAGGGCCTCGATCGTCTTCGGTCCCATCCGGCCGTCCGGCGCGCCGGCATCGAAACCGTTCTTGTTGAGGATCGCCTGGATGTTGAGGATCGCCTTCTCCAGGTCGACGGAGCCGGTGGTCAGCGGTGCCTCGCCGGTCCAGCCGTCGGGAAGGTTGACCTCGTTGGCTTCCGGCTTGAGCGGCTGGGGCTTCCAGCTGTCGGCCGCGACGCGTCCGGCCTGGACCTGGTCCTGCCGCATCGCCTTGGCGACCTCGTCGCGCTTTTCGGCGGCATCCTGGTCCCCGCCCTTCGCGGAGATCGCAAACCACTTGTAGGACTGTACGAGGTCCTGGGCCGTGCCGTTGCCCCGGGCATAGAGGATGGCGAGGTTGAACTGGCTGTCCGACACGCCCAAGTCGGCGGCCTTCCGGAACCATTCCACGGCGGTCGCGTAGTCGGGTTCGCCGGCAGCGCCCGAGGCGTGGAGGACGGCGAGGTTGTGCATGGCGCTGGCATTGCCCGCGTCGGCGGCCTGCCGGTAGTAGCTGATCGCCTTGTCCATGTCGCGGGTGACGCCCGTCCCCTTCTCGAAGAGGTTCGCCAGCCTGTATTGCGCCGGGGCAAATCCCCTGTCCGCGGCAAGCTTGTACCAGTTGGCCGCCTCGGAAGGATCGGCCGCGACGCCACGGCCGTCGGTATAGCGCACGCCGATCTCGAAGAGGGCGAGCGGGTCGCCGGCTTCCGCGGCATCGGTCAGCGCTTTCGGGCCGATCGAGGCGGGCACGACGATGCGGGGCGCTGCGTCTTCGACGGCCACGGGAGCGGCCACTTCGGGAGCGGTTGCCTCTTGTTGCGCGGGCGCAATGGACGGCGCCCGTTCCAAAGTATCGGCTTGCGGGCTGACGGCCGGCGGGTCTCCTGCGGGAGCCGCAGCGGCCACGTCAAGCTCCGTTCCCGCTTCCGCAACGGCCGTGGTTTCGGCCATGACATTCGCCTCGGCCGGTGCTGCGTCGGCTGCAGGCGCTTCCATCGGCACCGGCGGAGGCAGGACCTCGCTGCTGCCGGTCAGCGTCTTGACGAGAGGAACCGTCATCAGCACCAGCAGGACGGCGCCCACGGCCATCATGATCGGCCGGCGGTGCCGGGCGAGCGCGCTGCCCGCGGATTTTCCGGTGTTTGCCTTTCCGGAGGAGGGGATGTCGTCGAGGCCGCCCGTCGCCGGGTCGGTTTCCATGGCCGCGGCCTTGGCGGCACGACGCGCCGCCGCGATGAAGTCGGCGCGATCGGTCTCCGTCACCGGACCGCGTCCGGAGGCTGCCGCCTGGCTGGCGCGGACCCGCTCGAGGATCTTGCGCACGTCCGGCGCGCCGGAGCCCGGCTCCAGCGGTTCGTTGTATTCTTCGGCCGGCAGGACGTCGACGGGTGCGAGCGAAGGCGTCGGGTCGACGACGGTCCGTCCCGAGGTGGCGGCGGCGGGCTTCGGCCCTGGGCGCAACCGCCTGGCGATCTGGTTCAGGAGCCCGCCTTTTTCCCGTGCAGCCGGGTCCGCCGCGCGCTCAGGCGCTTCGGGCGAAATGACATCCTCGTCCAGCATGGCATCGGTTGCCGCGGCCTCTTCGTCGAAGACCGGCGGGCGGGCCGCGGCGGAGGCCGCATCGGACGTGCTGCTGGAAAGCGCGTTCAGGAGGTCGGCGTGGAGCCTCTCCACCTCGCGGGGCATTTCGGGTGCCGCAAACGGCGTGCCGTCCATGGCTTCCGGCTGTCGGTCCCAGTGGCCCATCTCCGGTTGGCGATGGAGAGGCTGCGCCACGCGGTCCTCCATCGTGTCGAGCCGTTCGGCGATCTGCACGAGGGTGCTGTGAAGCGCGTTGAGAGTGTGCTGGGAGCGTTCCTCGCTGCTGCGGGTCAGTGCCTCCAGGTGGCGAAGATCGTCGGCAAGGGCCGCCACGCCGCTGAGGTCGACGGCCGCAGCCGGACCATGGCCCTGCCGGGAAAAGTTCTCCAGCACCGCCTCGGCTGCCTGGCGGGCCGCCTCGAGGATGTATTCGTCATTCGTCGCCAGGTAGCTCTCGATCTGGCTAACCCGGCTGTCCATCTCGTCGGAGCTGGCGGATGCCTGGCGTCCCGGCTGGCTGATCAGCGTTGAGAGGTGTGCGATCTGCGCCTCGAGGTTCTGGAGAGCCGCGCTGTCGCCGGCGGGCGCGCGCGCCGCTTCGTCCAGTCTGGCCGCAATCCCGCTCAGCCTGTCCTCGATGCGCTCGAAGGCGGCAGGCTCGGACGCGGACTGCCCCTGCGCCCGGTAGTGGTCGATATCCTCGATCTGCTGGGTCAGGCGGTCCAGCCGCTCTGCAAGGTCGTGACCCGCGATCCCCTGGCCGAGCCGGTCCACCTTTTCGGCGATCTCGCCGAGGAAATCGACGAGGTCGGGATCCTGCATCCGCGGCGCGCTGACGAGCATCTGCGAAAGCTGCTGGAGGCGTTCCTCCAGGCGCAGTACCTGGTCGTCGGCCAGTTGCTCGACCCGCTCGGACAGTCCCTCGATCCGCTCCGACAGGAGCCGGGTCGCGTCGGGCCTCGAGCCGACGGCCATGGCATCGATCTGCTGCGCGAGCGAGCCCAGCCGGTTTTCGAGGCGTTCGAGAACGGCCTGGTCGATCGTGGGCGCGGATGCGGCCCGTCCGCTTGCGGCTATCGCCCGGCTGATCTCGTCGAGCCGGTCGTCCAGGACCGCGAATTGTTCGTTCAGCGCCTCGTCGTTCGGCCGCATGCGCGAGCCGAGCTGCTCCATGGCGGTGGCGACGGCGACGAGCTTCTGCTCCAGCGCCCGGATGGCGGGGCTGTCGCTCATCGCTCCGAGCTGCCCCTTGATGTCGTCGATCCGGTAGGCGAGGCCGACCAGTTCTTCGCGCAGGGCATGGGTGTCGAGGTCGAGGATACGCTCCTCCAGGCCGTCCCACCGGCTGTCCAGACGCCGTACCGTCTCCTCGCGGGCAAGGCCGTCGACGGCTGCCAGCAGGTGTTCGTATTCGGCGCGAAGCGCGTTGGCCGCAGGTCCGCCCTGGTGGCCGAGCGCGTCGATGCCGTTCGCGAGGCGCGCAAGGTCGGCCCTGACGTCGTCGTCGATCTCCTGCCTGCCGGGTGCTGTCCGCAGACCGCCGATCTCCGATCGCAATCCCCTCATCTCGCGGGCGATCTCTTCGGCAATGTCCTGCCGGATCTCCTTGCGGAGTGCCGTCACGGCTTCCACCACGTCGTGGAGCGGCGGATTGGCGGGCTTGTACGGGGAGCCGGCCATCGGGCCGGGAGCCTGTTCGGCCATTCGTGGTCGCGGTGCCGGCCGGCGCGGTTCGAGAGGCGGGCGGGCTCCCGGGAGGGCGCGTTCGAAAGCCGGGCGGCGGTCGCCGTCGGTGTCCCGCGTGCCGGCGAGGCTGCGCTGCCGGTCGCGGATTTCCTGCAGCGGATTGCGGTTGATGGATGCCTGGGGCGCCAGCGGCGAACGAAGGTTTTCGCTCGGTGCCGGACGTTGCGTCTCCCGGGACTGCATGAGCCCCTCCAGCCGCGCTTCCAGCCCTTCGATCGTCCTGTTCAGCGCGTCTAGCGACGATCTGTCTCCGTGAAGGGGATGTGTCGATCGTGAACCGTTCATTTCGCTGCTCGTTCCAGGTTGTCAGGCTTGGCGACGGGTGTGCCAGTCGTGGCTGCCGCCATCGGCCGCAAGCCGCCGGGGAAGCCCTTCGTGGAACGGGCCGCGGGTGCTGCAAACGGGCCTTTTCCAAGTGCAATTTGGCCAAACGTGGTAAACAAGCGGTTAAGCCCCGCGGAGTTTTTAACCTTTGCGTGAGGTTTGCCCTCGCGGCGGCGATCGGCGGGCCCGGCACGAGGCGGGCAAATCGAAAAAATCGGCACCGGCTGTTTGACGTTTACGCAAACGTCAATTATTCATGGCTTCATGATGGCGGACCCAACCGTCCGCGCGAGGTCTATGGAGGAAGCTCGACCATGCCCGTCTACAAGGCGCCGGTTAACGATACCCTTTTCGTACTCAATGACGTGCTTGGCCTGGAGCGCTACGGAAACCTGCCGGGCTTCGCCGATGCCTCCCCGGACATGATCGAGGCCATTCTCGGCGAAGCCGCAAAGGTGGCCGAGGAAGCGCTTTTCCCGCTCAACCTTTCGGGCGACCAGGAAGGCTGCACGCGTCACGACGACGGCACGGTCAGCGTCCCGAACGGCTTCAAGGAAGCCTATGACCAGTATTGCCAGGGCGGCTGGATCGGGCTTGCCGTTCCGGAGGAGTTTGGCGGCCAGGGCCTGCCCTACACGCTGCACGCCGCTGTGGGCGAATACATGTCGTCCGCCAACATGTCGCTGATGATGTATCCCGGCCTCACCCAGGGCGCGATCGCCGCGATCCTCGTCCACGGTTCCGACGAACAGAAGCAGACCTACCTGCCGAAGATGGTCGAGGGCAGCTGGTCCGGCACCATGAACCTGACCGAGCCGCATTGCGGCACCGACCTCGGGCTCCTGCGCACCAAGGCCGTCCCCAACGGTGACGGTTCCTACAGGATCTCCGGCCAGAAGATCTTCATCTCCGCCGGTGAGCACGGCATGACCGACAACATCATCCACCTGGTGATCGCCCGCATCGAGGGCGCGCCGGAAGGCACCAAGGGCATTTCGCTCTTCATCGTGCCGAAGTTCATCGTCAACGAGGACGGTTCGGTCGGCGAGCGCAATTCGGTTTCCTGCGGCGCCATCGAGCACAAGATGGGCATCCACGGCAATTCCACCTGCGTCATGAACTATGACGAGGCGACCGGCTACCTGCTCGGCACCGAGAACAGGGGCCTCGCGGCCATGTTCGTGATGATGAACGAAGCCCGCCTGGGCGTCGG
>JAEZHO010000267.1 GCA_023416545.1 Pseudomonadota bacterium | reverse complement strand
ACTTCGTGACGTCCGCCCAGCCGACCGTGTAGTCCTCGGTGATGCCCGACCAGGCGATCCCGTCGATCTCGCCGGTCTGCATGGCGACCTGGACGTCTTCCCACGGAAGCGTGACCGGCACGACGCCGAAGCGGGTGAGGAACTGTCCGGCCGTCGGGAAGGTGAATATCCGCAGCCCCTTCAGGTCCTCGAGGCTCTTCAGCGGTTTGTTGGTGGCGAAATTGCAGGGGTCCCAGGCACCCGCCGACAGCCACTTCACGCCGACCTCGTTATAGGCCTCCTCCCAGATATCCTTCAGCCCGTACTGGTGAAACAGCGTCGGGACGTCGAGGCTGTAGCGCGAGGCGAAGGGGAAATAGCCCCCGAACACCTTGATATCGACCGGCGAATTCATTGAGTCGTCGTCCGACTGCACCGCGTCGATCGTGCCCGCCTGCATGGCGCGGAAGAGTTCTCCGGTCGGAACGAGCTGGTCGGCCGTGTAGAGTTCGATCTCCATCTGGCCGGCGGCGATCTTGTTGAAACTGTCGATTGCCGGCCTGATCACGTGCTCGGCGAGTGCCGGCCCCGCATAGGTCTGTAGCCTCCAGCGGATGGGCGCCTGCGCCCTGACATGGGGCGCGGCGAGGATGGCCGGTCCGGCCGCGGCGGCGGTGATACCGGCCTTCTTCAGGAATTCTCGTCTGTTGGTCATGTCTGTTCCCTCTGTTGTTGATTGATCCAGTCACGCCACGCCGCGCCAACGGCGGGTAAGGAAGGCCCGTGTTCCGGGCTCTTGTCGATATGTCGGGGGTCAGCCGCGGACACTGATCTGCTCCGGCAGCCAGAGTGCGATCTGCGGGAAGGCCATGATGATGGCGAGGCCGATCATCATCACCATCACGAATGGCCAGACGGACCGGTAGATGTCGGCGAGCGAAATCTCCGGCGGCGCCATGGCCCGCATCAGGAAGAGATTGTAGCCGAACGGCGGCGTCATGTAGGAGATCTGGCAGGTGATCGTGTAGAGCACGCCGTACCAGATGAGGTCGAAGCCGAGCTTTCCGACCAGCGGGATGTAGAGCGGCGCGACGATGACCAGCATCGCGGTATCATCCAGGAACATGCCCGTCAGGATGAAGGACAGTTGCATGATGATCAGGATCGTCCATGGCGACAGGCCCCAGTCATTGATCAGCAGGCCCTCGATTGCCCGCACCGCGCCCAGCCCGTCGAAGACGGCGCCGAAGCAGAGGGCGGCGAGGATGATCCACATGAACATGCACGAGATGCCGAGCGTCTGCTCGATCGTCCGGGTCAGCACGCCATTGCCGAGCCGGCCCTTGAACGCGGCGACGACGAGGGCGGAAAGGGCGCCGACCGCCGAGCTTTCCACCAGGCTCGTATAGCCCATCAGGAAAAGCCCCATCATCAGGAAGAAGATGAGGAAGGGCAGTATCCCGGCCCGGAGCAGCTTCAGCTTCTCCGCCAGCGGCAGGTTGCGCTCCTCCTTCGGAAGCACGGGCCCGAGCGCCGGGTTGAAATGGCAGCGGATCACGATGTAGAGCGCAAACAGCGCCGCAAGCAGCAGGCCGGGAAACACGCCGGCGAGCCAGAGCTGGCCGACCGGCTGGCGGGCGATCATCCCGTAGAGGACCAGCACGACGCTCGGCGGCACGAGGATCCCGAGCGAACTGCCGGCCTGGATGACGCCGGACACCATCGTCTTGTCGTAGCCGCGCTTCAGCAGTTCCGGAAGCGCGATCGTGGCGCCGATGGCCATGCCGGCCACCGACAGGCCGTTCATGGCTGAAATGATGACCATCAGTCCGATCGTGCCGAGTGCCAGGCCGCCCCGGAGGCCGCCCATCCACACGTGGAAGGCCTTGTAGAGGTCCTCCGCGATCCCGGATTCCGACAGCAGGTATCCCATGAAGATGAACATCGGCAGCGTCAGCAGCGGATACCACTTCATCAGCTTCATCGCCGCCGCGAAGCCCATCTCGAAGCCGCCGTTCCCCCACAGGATCGCGGCCGCGACGACGCCCACGAAGCCGATCACGGCAAAGACGCGCTGCCCCGTCAGCATGCTGAGCAGCATGGACGAGAACATGAAGAGGATGATCATTTCCGCGCTCATGCCAGCGGCCTCCCGACGGCGACGGCGAGATCCTTGATGAAGATCGAGGTCGCCTGGAGGAAGGTGAGGAAGATGCCGATGACCATGATGATCTTGATCGGCGCCATGTACGGAGACCAGGAGGAATAGCTCGTCTCGTTGTACTGAAGGGCGTAGGTCGTGCTGGAAACGCCGCCATAGAGGAGGAAGAAGAGGTAGACGAAGAGCATGAAGATGGTGACCACGTCCACCATCGCCTTGGCCTTCGGCGACCAGCGGCCATAGGCAAGGTCCATCCGCACGTGGGAATCGAGCTGCAGGGAATAGGCGCCGCCGAGCAGGTAATAGGCGGCCATGACGAACTGGGCCATTTCGAGGGTCCAGAGCGAAGGCAGGAAGAAGGACTTCGAGACGGAGGACCACAGCAGGATCCCCATCATCACGAAGATCAGATACATGGTCACGCGCCCGACGCCGCGGTTGAAGCGGTCGACGACGCGGACATAGGTCTTCAGGGCGTCAGGCATCGGCGCCCGCCGCGGCTAGTATGACGTGATAGCGCACCCTTTCATTCTCCCAGTCCGTTCCACCTCTTCAACCGCCGCCATCATTGTTGTTCTTGGTCAGCGTATCGATGCTCTTTCTCAGCAGGTCGCCGAGGAAATCCGCCGCCGCGCCCTGCCCCGTTTCATCGGCGATCAGGTCGTTGCGGATCTCGATCATCACGTTCAGGAGCCCGCCAGGCAAGGCGTGAAGTTCGAGCGTATGCGTGACGCCGTCGGCGGGACCGTAGGGTTCGTTGCGCTCCACCCTGTAGGGACCCGCATCGCCTGCCGCTTCCAGCATCGCATCGGCGAGCCGGCTGTCCCGATCGTGCAGGATGCCGATCTCGACCGCGCGCTGCCTGCCGAAGTAGACGGGCGTGAAGCTGTGAACCGTGACCAGGACCGTCTCAATTCCCTTCGCCTGCCGCGTTGCGATCTCCTCGCGGATGGCGCCCTGGAACGGCAGGTAGAGCGACGCGGTGCGCAGGGTTTTCTCCGCCGCAGACAGGTTCTCGTTGCCCGGAATGCGGAAGATCTCGCTCACATCCCGCATCGCCGCCGGCGATTCCGGCGGCCGGTTGCAGTCGTAGACGAGGCGGGAAAAGCGCTGGAAGATGAGGGTGGCGTCGAGCCGCTTCGACATCAGCCGCGCAACGGCGAGCGCGCCGGGGTCCCAGGCGATATGCGAGGCGAGCGCGTCCTCTGAAAGTCCAAGGGTTCCGTAGCGCTTCGGCAGCCGGCGCGAGGCGTGCTCGCAGACGAGGAGAACCTCGCCCCGTCCCCTTGGGTTCTCCACCGCAACCGGCTCGCCGTCACTTTCCGCGAAGAATGTCGTTTCGGCCAGCATGTCGTCCGGAGCGCAAGCGTGGAACACGGAGAAAAGAATTCTTCATCTTTTGCCTGGCGTCAATGCGGTTCTGAAAATTTCTCTTCAAGGGCCGCATTGACTCGCCCCGCGAAAGAGGGATTAATCCGATCAACCGGCGAAGACCGGAAGGGAACAGCATCAGTGCCAACCGCCGCACGCACCGTCTCGGATGTCATCCGCACCCGCTACGACAGCCTGACGCGCGCCGAAAAGCAGCTGGCCGACAGGATCTTGGAGAATTATCCGGTGTCCGGCCTGGGGAGCATCACGACGATTGCGGAGAGCGCCGGCGTTTCGACGCCGACGGTTGCCCGCATGGTGCAGAAGCTCGGTTTCAAGGGATATCCGGAATTCCAGTCTCACCTGCACCACGAGCTCGAGGAAACGATCTCCAACCCGATCGCCAAGCATGATCGCTGGGCGCTGAACGCGCCGGGCACGCACATCCTCAACCGCTTCGCGGACGCCGTCACCGCCAACCTCAGGGACACCCTGTCCGCGCTGGACACGAAGACCTTCGAGGGTGCCGCCGCGCTGCTGGGCGATCTCGACCGCAGCGTCTATTTCGTCGGGGGCCGCATCACCGGGTCGCTTGCGGAATACTTCTTCACCCACATGCAGGTCATCCGTCCGAAGACGACGCTGATCTCGACCAATTCGAGTTCCTGGCCCCAGCATGTGCTGAACATGAACCGCGGCGACGTGCTGGTGATCTTCGACATCCGCCGCTACGAGCAGGAGATGGCGACCCTGGCGGAGGTCGCCACCCAGAACGGCGTCGTCATCGTCCTGATCACCGATATCTGGGCATCCCCCGTCGCCAAGCATGCCCGCCACACCTTCCGCGTCCGGATCGAGGCGCCGAGCGCCTGGGACTCCTCCGTCGTCACCCTGTTCCTCGTCGAGGCGCTGATCGAGGCCGTGCAGAGCGCCACCTGGGACAGGACCCGCGAGCGCATGACCTCCCTCGAAGACCTCTTCGAGCAGTCGCGGCTCTTCCGCCGCCCGCACCGGCACAAAATGGAATAACCGGCCGCGAAATGCCCGCCGCAAGGAATACCAAAGAGGAATACCCGGCCTAGCAGACTGTCACATACCGTACATGAACCGGCTCTACGAGTCGCCGCAACACGACCAAACCCCAGGAGGATATCGTGCTCGACAGGACCCACCGCCTTCTTTCCATGACGACCGCCGTCGTCATCGCATCGACCAGCCTCGCCTACGCCGAACCGAGCGCGGAGCTGATCGAGGCCGCGAAGAAGGAAGGCATGCTGACCACCATCGCCCTGCCCCACAGCTGGTGCGGCTACGGCGACGTCATCGCCGGCTTTAAGGCCAAGTATCCGGAAATCCAGGTCAACGAATTGAACCCGGACGCCGGTTCGGCCGATGAGGTGGAAGCCATCAAGGCGAACAAGGACAACAAGGGACCGCAGGCCCCGGACGTCATCGACGTCGGCCTCTCCTTCGGTCCGCAGATGAAGGAAGAAGGCCTCCTGCAGCCCTACAAGGTCTCGACCTGGGACGAAATCCCGGACGAGGTCAAGGATGCCGACGGCCACTGGTACGGCGATTACTACGGCGTTCTCTCCTTCATCGTGAACAAGGACATGGTCGAGACCGTGCCGCAGGACTGGGCCGACCTCCTGAAGCCGGAATATGCCGGCCAGGTGGCGCTTGCCGGCGACCCGCGCGCGTCCAACCAGGCAATCCTCGCCGTCCTCGCGGCAGGCCTTTCCAAGGGCGCCAAGTCCGGCGAGGAAGCCGGCAAGGCCGGTCTCGAATACTTTGCGGAACTGAACAAGGCCGGCAACTTCGTTCCGGTCATCGCCAAGGCCGGCACGATCGCGCAGGGCGCGACGCCGATCGCGATCGCCTGGGACTACAACGCCCTCGCCTGGCGCGACGAGCTCAAGGACAACCCGCCGGTCGAGGTCGTCGTTCCGAAGACGGGCGTGCTCGCCGGCGTCTACGTCCAGGGGATTTCCGCCTATGCGCCGCATCCGAATGCCGCAAAGCTGTGGATGGAATACCTCTATTCCGACGAGGGCCAGAACCTCTGGCTGAAGGGCTACTGCCACCCGGCCCGCTTCAACGCCATGGCCAAGGCCGGCAAGATCCCGCAGGAGCTCCTGGACGCCCTGCCGCCGGCTGAAAGCTACGAAGCCGCCGTCTTCCCGACGGTCGAGGAGCAGAATGCCAACAAGGCCGCCGTCACCGGCAGCTGGGACGGCGTCGTCGGCGCCAACGTCCAGTAAGCAGCCTTCGCCACGCAGGTCCGGCCCGAACCTCTCGGGCCGGGCTTGCCATCTCGGCTCCACTCGCCGTACTTTCGCCACCAATCGACAACCGAGCCGAGGGAGACGACCGCGCCGATGAACAATAGCTCTCCCGCAACCCGGCTGCGGCTGCCGCTGACCTGGCTTGGGCTCGCGCCCTTTGCGCTCTTCGTGCTGTTGTTCCTCGTGCTGCCGACCATGCATATCGTCGTCGGGGCCTTTCAGGCGCGCGACGGCTCCTTCACCCTGCAGAACATCATCGATCTCAACAGCGGCACCATCCCGTCGAGCTACTGGATTTCCGTGCGGATATCGGCGACCTCCGCCGCTCTCGGATGCCTCATCGGCTTCGGCATGGCCGTCGCCGTCGTCTTCGGCGCCGTGCCGCGCTGGGTGCGCTCGCCGCTGATGACGTTCTCCGGCGTCGCCTCGAATTTCGCCGGCGTGCCGCTGGCCTTTGCATTCCTCGCGACCTTCGGCCCGGTGGGTCTCGTCACGGTCTTTCTTCGCCAGAATTTCGGGATCGTCCTGCAGCGCGATATCGGCTTCAGCATCCTGAGCTTCTGGGGCCTCACCGTCACCTACCTGTTCTTCCAGATTCCGCTGATGATCCTCATCATCACGCCGGCTCTCGAAGGACTGCGCCGGGAATGGCGGGAGGCGGCACAGGTCCTCGGCGCCTCGACCCTGCAATATTGGCGCATGGTCGCGCTGCCCATCCTCTTTCCCTCCCTGCTCGGCACCTTCGCGCTCCTCTTCGCCAATGCCTTCGGGGCCGTCGCGACCGCCATCGCGCTGACGGGATCGAGCCTCAACATCGTGCCGATCCAGCTCTTCGCGCAGATCCGCGGCGACGTGCTCGGCAACCCCAATCTGGGCTATGCCATGGCCTTCGGGATGATCGTCGTCACGGCGATCGCCAACGTCATCTACATCTGGCTGCGCATCCGCGCCGAGAGGTGGCTGAAATGAGCCTCGGCGCGCGCATCCTCGGCTGGGGCGTTCTGATCCTCGGCCTGCTTTACTTCTTCGTGCCCCTCACCGGCATGTTCGAGTTTTCGCTGAAGGCCCGGCGCGGCGTCTATTCCTTCGACGCCTATCGCGAGGTCTTCGCCGACCCGCAGTTCCAGGCGACCTTCTCCTATTCGGTCGTCATGGCCCTTGTGACGATCGCCATCGGCGTCCTGATCGTCGTGCCGACCGCCTTCTGGGTCCGCCTGAAGATGCCCTGGGCGCGGCCCTATGTGGAGTTCGTCACGCTCCTGCCGCTCGTCATCCCGGCAATCGTCATCGTCTTCGGCTATATCCGCCTCTACAATACATCCAGCTGGCTGCCGCTCACCGGCTCCATCGTCGGGACCAATGCGCTGCTCGCCTTCGGCTACACCATCCTCGCCCTGCCCTACATGTACCG
>JAEZHO010000246.1 GCA_023416545.1 Pseudomonadota bacterium | reverse complement strand
GTCTCAACCTCGACGCGACCGTCGCGCTGGCAGACGCGATTTCGATTCCCGTGATTGCGTCGGGCGGGCTGGCTTCGATGGAAGACGTGAGGGCCTTGCTGACGCCACGGGCCAAAAAGCTTGAGGGCGCCATCTCCGGACGAGCGCTATATGATGGCCGGATCGACCCGACTGAGGCATTGACGTTGATACGCAATGCCCAGGCCGCAGCGTAAGGGCCGGCGTCATGTTCAAGGTTCGCGTCATCCCATGTCTCGATGTCAAGGACGGCCGTGTCGTCAAGGGTGTCAACTTCGTGGACCTGATCGATGCCGGCGATCCGGTCGAAGCCGCCAAGGCCTATGACGCGGCCGGTGCCGATGAGCTCTGCTTCCTCGACATCACCGCATCCTCCGACAATCGCGAAACCATATTCGACGTGGTGGCCCGCACCGCCGATCACTGTTTCATGCCGCTTACCGTCGGTGGCGGCGTGCGCAGCGTGGCCGACATCCGCAAACTGCTGCTTGCCGGCGCCGACAAGGTCTCGATCAATTCCGCCGCCGTGAAGAGCCCGGATTTCGTCGCCGAGGCCGCGGACAAGTTCGGCAACCAGTGCATCGTCGTGTCGATCGACGCCAAGAAGGTTTCGTCCGAGGGTGCACCGGATCGCTGGGAGATCTTCACCCATGGCGGACGGCAGGCGACCGGCATCGACGCGCTGGAATTCGCCGCCAAGGTGGTCGAGAAGGGCGCGGGCGAGCTTCTGGTCACATCCATGGACCGCGACGGCACCAAGAGCGGCTACGACATCGCCCTGACGCGGGCGATTGCCGACAGCGTCAAGGTACCGGTCGTCGCCTCCGGCGGGGTCGGCACGCTCGACGACCTGGTGGCCGGCATCCGGGACGGCCATGCCACGGCCGTGCTTGCGGCCTCGATTTTCCACTTCGGCACCTATACCGTCGGCGAAGCCAAGCACTACATGGCGGAGCACGGCATCGCGATGCGGCTCCACTGACGCCGCCGGAGACCAGAAGATGAGCGATTTCTCCCTCAGCGACCTCGAGCGGATCATCGCATCCCGCGCGAAGGCATCGCCCGACGAATCGTGGACGGCCAAGCTTATCGCCGCTGGCCAGACTAGAGCGGCCAAGAAACTCGGCGAGGAGGCGGTCGAAACGGTGATCGCCGCGGTCTCGCAGGGGCGGCCGGAACTCGTCAGCGAAAGCGCCGATCTCCTTTATCATCTGATGGTCGTATTGAATATTGGCGGGATTCCGCTCAAGGATGTGCTGGACGAACTTCAGCGGCGGACCGCCCAGTCCGGTCTGCAGGAAAAGGCGAGCCGCCCATCATGACACTGGCAGTGCAACCGGCTGAAGGCACGGAGCAGTCCACGTTAGCGAACTACTCGCCCTACCATGTCTTCAGTTCGGCGGAATGGGCCCGTTTCCGGGCGGATACGCCGTTGACGCTGACCTTCGACGAAGTGGCGCGGCTGCGATCCCTCGACGACCCGATCGATCTCGACGAGGTCCGGCGCATCTACCTCTCGCTGTCACGGCTTCTTTCGGCGCATGTGGAAGCCTCGCTCCTGCTTTTCCAACAGCGCAACCGCTTCCTCAGCCTTTCGGACGTGACCAAGACGCCCTTCGTCATCGGGATTGCCGGATCCGTGGCGGTCGGCAAGTCGACGACCGCTCGCATCCTGAAGGAACTTTTGGCGCGCTGGCCTTCCAGCCCGAAGGTCGACCTGATCACCACGGACGGGTTCCTCTATCCGAACTCCGTGCTCAGGCGCGAAAACCTGATGGAACGGAAGGGATTTCCGGAGAGCTACGACATCGGCGCGCTGCTGCGCTTCCTCTCGGCGATCAAGGCCGGCGAGCCGAACGTCAAGGCACCCCGTTATTCGCACCTTACCTATGACGTCGTTCCGGACGAGTTTACCGTCGTCGACCGACCGGACATCCTGATCTTCGAGGGGATCAACGTCCTTCAGCCCCGCGACCTTCCCGCCGATGGGAAATTCGTGCCGATGGTCTCGGACTTCTTCGACTTCTCGATCTATATCGACGCCGAGGAGACGCTGATCCACAACTGGTATGTCGAACGCTTCATGAAGCTTCGCAACACCGCGTTTCGCGATCCCAACTCCTTTTTCCACCGCTACGCGACGATCAGCGAGGATGCGGCCCGGGCGATCGCCGAGGGCCTGTGGGAGAACATCAACCTCAAGAACCTGCGGCAAAACATCCTGCCCACCCGGCCGCGCGCTGATATCATCTTGCGCAAGGGCTCCAACCACCTGGTCGAGACCGTGGCGCTTCGCAAGCTCTGATCAGGGATTGACCCGTCGGAGCGTCAGGTTGATGCGCCCGCCGTTTTTCAGCAATGTCGACGTGTTGGGGTAGATCCGGTCCACTCCGTGGAAGCAGAGGCGGCCCGCGCCGCCGAGGATCAGCACGTCTCCGCTCGCCAGCCGGAACGACCGTGTCGGGTGCTCCCGTTCGGTGCCGCCGATGCGAAACAGGCAGGTATTTCCAAGAGAGACGGAGAGCACCGGCGCGGCGAGATCCGTCTCGTCCCTGTCCTGGTGCAGTCCCATGCGCGCCTCATCGCCGTAGAAATTGACGAGGCAGGCCTCCGGCGGCCTGGGGTAGTCCGCAACCTTCGACCATAGGTCCAGAAGCCGGTCGGGAATGGCCGGCCAGGCCCGTCCGGTCACCGGATGAGAGGCCTGGTATCGATAGCCGCGCTCCCTGTCCGTCACCCAGCCGAGCGGACCGCAATTCGTCATCCGAACGGACATGGGCTTGCCGGTCCGCGGCATCTCGGGGACATAGAGCGGCGCCTCCGCGACGACCTGCCTGATCTCCTCGACGAGATCCTCCTGGGCCTTTCGGTCGAGATATCCGGGCATATAGCGAATACCGTCGGGAAGGGCCGTCATCGGATCACTCTCCCCCCGGCTTGCCACGCATGCGCTTGGTCTCCGACCGCCCGGCCTTGGCCTTCAGGCGCCGCTCGACCGATCCCTTGGTCGGCTTGGTGGCCCGGCGTGGCGGTGGCGGAGGTTCGGCGGCCTTCAGGATCAGTTCCTTCAGCCTTTCGCGCGCATCCTCCCGGTTGCGGTCCTGGCTGCGGAAGCGGTTGGCCTCGATCATCAGCACGCCTTCCTTCGACATCCTGCGGCCGGCGAGCCGAATGGCCGCAGCCTTGATCCGGTCCGGAAGCGACGGAGAACTGGCGAGGTTGAAGAAGAGCTGGACCGCGGTGGAGACCTTGTTGACGTGCTGGCCGCCCGCACCGCCGGCCAGCACGAACTGCTCGGTCAGTTCCCAGCCGGCAATCGTGATGCGATCATTGATGTAGAGCGGGTTGCTGGCCATGGTCGCCTCCGTCGGCCTCTATCCCACAAAGAGCGGATAAAGAAAACCGCCGGCCACGGGGCCGGCGGTTCACAAGGCACAATCGGGTTCGGGTCCGCTATTCCGCGGCGTTGAGCAGCACGGGGGCGGCATCCCGCACCCGGCTGTCGACATGGTCCTCGAACTTTTCGAAATTGGCGATGAACATGGAGACGAGCTTCTTCGCCTGCTGGTCGTAGGCCGCGCCGTCCGCCCAGGTGGAGCGCGGGTCGAGGATGGCGGTCTCGACACCCTCCACCGCGACGGGCACCGCAAAACCGAAGTTCGGGTCGGTACGGAACTGCGCGCTCTTCAGGTCGCCGGTCAGCGCGGCCGTCAGGAGCGCCCGCGTCGCCTTGATCGGCATCCGGCGGCCGACACCGTAGGCACCGCCGGTCCAGCCCGTGTTGACGAGCCAGCAATCGACGCCGTGGCGGTCGATCAGGTCGCGCAGAAGGTTGCCGTATTCCGCCGGGTGGCGCGGCATGAACGGCGCGCCGAAGCAGGTGGAGAATGTCGCTTCCGGCTCCGTGACGCCCTTTTCCGTACCCGCCACCTT
>JAEZHO010000243.1 GCA_023416545.1 Pseudomonadota bacterium | reverse complement strand
CGGGCAAAAACCGCCGAACGGGGCGCTGAGAGGTGCCACATAAACTAACTTTACGAGGCAGCTTTCAGCGCCCCGTCCGAACACTAGCTTTAAGCCACGGCGGAGGTCTCCGCGCGTGAACACCGGCGTATGAGGAATATCAGATGTCCGAGAAGACCCTGAAGGATTGGGAACAGCTTGCCGAGAAGGAGCTCAAGGCTTCGCCGAAGACGCTCGTCTGGGAGACGCCGGAAGGCATTGACGTCAAGCCCCTCTACACCGCGCAGGACCTCGAGGGGGTCAACCATCTCGACAGCCTGCCGGGCTTCAAGCCCTTCGTGCGCGGTCCCCGGGCCACCATGTATGCGGGCCGCCCCTGGACGATCCGGCAATATGCCGGCTTCTCGACGGCCGAGGCCTCCAACGCCTTCTACCGCCGCAACCTCGCCGCCGGCCAGAAGGGCCTTTCCGTCGCCTTCGACCTCGCCACCCACCGCGGCTACGATTCCGACCACCCGCGCGTCGAGGGCGATGTCGGCAAGGCGGGTGTCGCAATCGATTCCGTCGAGGACATGAAGATCCTGTTCGACGGCATTCCGCTCAAGGACATGTCCGTCTCGATGACGATGAACGGCGCGGTGATCCCGATCCTCGCCTCCTTCATCGTCGCCGGCGAGGAACAGGGCTGTTCGCGCGCCGAACTGTCGGGCACGATCCAGAACGACATCCTCAAGGAGTTCATGGTCCGCAACACCTACATCTATCCGCCGGAGCCCTCCATGCGGATCGTCGCGGACATCATCGAGTACACGGCGAAGGAAATGCCGCGCTTCAACTCGATCTCGATCTCCGGCTACCACATGCAGGAAGCCGGCGCGACGCTGGTGCAGGAGCTTGCCTTCACGCTTGCCGACGGACGCGAATATGTCCGCGCCGCACTTGCCAAGGGGCTCAATGTCGACGACTTCGCCGGCCGGCTCTCCTTCTTCTTCGCGATCGGCATGAACTTCTTCATGGAGATCGCCAAGCTGCGCGCCGCGCGCCTGCTCTGGTCCTCGATCATGGAGGATTTCAAGCCGCAGAAGGCGTCGTCGCTGATGCTGCGCACCCATTGCCAGACGTCCGGCGTCTCGCTGCAGGAGCAGGATCCCTACAACAATGTCGTGCGCACCGCCTATGAGGCGCTGTCGGCCGTGCTCGGCGGCACCCAGTCGCTGCACACCAACGCACTCGACGAGGCGATGGCGCTGCCGACCGACTTTTCCGCCCGCATCGCCCGCAATACCCAGCTCATCCTGCAGCACGAGACCGGCATCACCAAGGTCGTCGATCCGCTTGCCGGCTCCTACTACATCGAGAGCCTCACCAACGAGCTGGCGGAGAAGGCCTGGGCTCTGATGGAGGGGGTGGAAAAGCTCGGCGGCATGACCAGGGCGGTGGCGGAGGGATTGCCGAAGCGGCTGATCGAGGAGGCCGCCACCAAGCGCCAGGCGGCAGTCGACCGCGGCGAGGAGGTCATTGTCGGCGTCAACAGGTACCGGCTGGAGAACGAGGAGGAACTCGACATCCTCGCGATCGACAATACCGCCGTTCGCGCCGCGCAGATCAAACGCCTGGAGCAGGTGCGCCGCCAGCGCGACCCGAAACGGGTCGAGGAGACGCTCGCCACCCTTTCCGAGGTGGCACGAACCGGCAAGGGCAACCTGCTTGCGGCCGCGGTCGAGGCGGCGCGCGCACGCGCCACGGTTGGCGAGATTTCCGACGCCATGCGGGAGGCCTTCGGAGACCATTCGGCCGTGCCGGAAGTGGTGGGCGACATCTACGGGCCGGCCTACGAGGACGACCCGGAATACAAGACGCTGGTCTCGCGCCTCTCCGGCTATGCCCGGTCTTCCGGCAAGCCGAAGATCATGGTCGCCAAGCTCGGCCAGGATGGTCACGACCGCGGCGCCAAGGTGATTGCCTCGGCCTTCGGGGACATCGGCTTCGACGTGCTGGCCGGTCCGCTCTTCCAGACGCCGGACGAGGCGGCCGAGCTTGCCGTGAAGGAAAAAGTCCAGGTGGTCGGCATGTCATCGCTCGCGGCCGGCCATAACACGCTCGCGCCGCAGCTGGTCGAGGCGCTGAAGGCGAAGGGCGGCGGCGACATCATCGTCGTGGTGGGTGGCGTCGTGCCTCGCCAGGACTACGACTACCTGCTGGAGCACGGCGTCGCGGCCGTGTTCGGTCCCGGCACGAACGTGCTCGATGCCGCCAACAAGGTGCTCGACCTGCTTGAAGGCAAGCGCCGCAACATCTGATGCGTCAGCCGTGGCTTACCATGTCGCACACATGGTCGCCGATTGCGAGGCAGGAGGTCAGGCCCGGCGATTCTATGCCGAACAGGTTGACGAGGCCGGGAACGCCATGCGACCGCGGGCCTTCAATGACGAAGTCCTGCGCGGCGATTTCCGGCGGCACGATCTTCGGCCGGATACCGGAATAGGCCGGGATCAGCGACCCATCGGGAAGGCCGGGATAGTAG
>JAEZHO010000224.1 GCA_023416545.1 Pseudomonadota bacterium | reverse complement strand
CCTGGGACGCCGGGATGGAGCATCTCGCGGGGCGCGTCATCGGCCTGGACGGCGTCGCCGAGCAGCAGGAAAACTACGCCCGCATGGGGTTTTCGCACGCCTACCGGACCGTGCGCTGGTCCGGCCGGGCGCCGGAGGTGAATGTTATGGCCCCGGATGTGAGGGACGCTGTTTCGGGGGATTTCGACCGGATAGAACAGTTCGACCGGCGGTTCTTTCCCGCACCCCGATCAGGCTTCCTCCGTTCCTGGCTAATGCCACCGCGTATAGGGCTGGTTGCCGAGATTGGGGGCGAGATTGCCGGTTATGCGGTGGTGAGGGATTGCGTCGAGGGTGCCAAGATCGGTCCGCTGTTGCAGAAGACGAGGAGACGGCCGAACGGCTGCTGACGGCTTGCCTGTCGCGCCGTCCCGGCCAGTCCGTCTCCATCGATATGCCGGAGCACCAGCGGGGTTTCGCGGAGGTGCTCCAAAGGCTGGACATGCGCCCCGGGTTCACGACGGCGCGCATGTACCGCGGCGCGCCGCCCCAGGTTTCGTTGCCCGGCATATTTGCGATCACCACGCTCGAACTCGGGTAGCGACGAAGCGTCAGTCGCTACGCCGCCTCACGTGCCGGCAGGCGATCCTGCCGGCGGATACGCGTCGGGAGAAACCCGCGCGCGAGCGACGTTATTCCGCGGCGACCGCAACGGGGGCAGGGGTGACCGCCTCGGGAGCAGGATTGATCGCCTCAGCCTTTCGCTTCTTTGCCGCCGCCACCATCGACCGCGCCTGTCCGGCGTCGCTGGTGCTGGTTTCCTTCAGGAGCTTGACCAGCCAGTCGACGAAGACACGGACGCGATTTCCGAGATGGCGGGTGCGGGGATAGACGATGTAGAGCGGCATCGGATCCCGGTGCCAGTCCATCATGACCTCCACCAGTTCTCCCCGTTCGATCGCGTCCCGCACCATGAACTGCGGTGCCTGCACCACGCCCATCCCGGACAGTGCGGCCGCGACATAGCTGCGGCTGTCGTTTACCGAGACCGCATAGCGGGGCGTGATCTCGAGGTTTTCATCGCCGCGCCGAAACTCCATGGGAAGCACCTTGCCCGCCTGCGCGTTCAGATATCCCACGGAGAAGAAGCGGGACTCCAGGTCGGCCGGGTGTTCGGGCATGCCGAACATTTCGATGAAGCCGGGAGAAGCATAAGTCTGCATTCTCATCTCGCCGACCTTGCGGGCAATCAGCGACTGGTCGCTCGGCGTTCCCGCCCGAAGCGCGCAGTCGACGTTCTCCGCAACGTAATCTACGAGCCGGTCGCCGACGCCGATGTCGAGCGAAATCTGCGGATACTTGCAGTAGAAGTCGCAGAGCGCCGGAATGACGATGAGATCCGCAAAGGCGCCGGCCATCTCGACGCGCAACCGGCCGGATGGCTGGGCCTGTGACGAGGAAATGCTGCCGTCCAGTTCGTCGAGGTCGGAAAGAAACTGCGAGGCGCGCTCGTAATAGAGCGCGCCTTCGGTCGTCACCGCGACCTGGCGGGTGGTGCGGTTGAGGAGCTTCGCCTTGAGGTGTCCCTCGAGGTTCTGCACCATGTTGGTCACGGTCGTCTTCGACATGTCGAGGGATCGGGCGGCGCGAGTAAAATTCCCGGTTTCCACGACTCGGACGAAGGCACGCATAGCAGAAAGTTGATCCATGGCATGATCTCGTTGCGTAGCAACATTGTCCCGATATATTGGATAGTGAAGTACGATCAGGAAACTTGTAGAGTTTCAGCTAAACAATAATATCAGGTAGCGTCAAGGAAACAAGAAGCTGCCTCCCTTAAAGAGCAGGCAGAGGTTTATTAGATGGAGATGCAATGGCAGAAGGTCGAGTTGGGTTTGCCGGGTGCGAACACCATGCCGGTGCGGTTCTACGAGCCGCCGGTCAAGGAAAAGGCCCCACCTCTCGTCCTCTACCTGCGCGGCGGATCATTCCAGCAGGACAGACCTGCAGAGCTTGAAACGCCGATTGCCCGTAGGCTTTCCGAAAGCGGCGCTGTCGTCGTCGAGGCGGATTACGGGAGCATCTCGCAAAACATGTTTCCCGGCGCCGTGGAATGCGGTCTGGCAGCACTGCGCTGCATGGACAAGAGACGGCGCCAGATGGGCAACAGGCTGTCTCCTATCCTCGTTGCGGGGGAGGAGGCGGGCGGGAACGTGGCGGCAGGCGTCGCGCTCAAGGCGCGGGACCTGATGCCGGGTGTCCTTGCCGGGCAAGTGCTCCTGTCGCCGATGATCGATCCGACGATGAGTTCGGTATCGATCCGCAAGGCAGATGCGATCGGCATGCGGGAACGCTGGTCCGATGGCTGGATGCATTATCTCCGCGGGTTCTGCGGGTTCATGCATCCCTATGCGGCGCCGTGCACGTGTTCACGGCTTTCCTCGGTGGCACCCGCATTGGTGGTGACCGCGGAGGACGATCCTCTCAGGGACGAGACCCTCGGATATGCCGACCGTCTCGTCGATGCAGGCGTCAGGGTCCGTCGGCATGTCTTTCCTGCGGAAAGCGGCTGGTCGGGAATTTATAGCGAGAAAGACGGGGTATGGCTGTCGGAGTTGTGCACCCAGTTTCGTCTTTTCGTGCAGGAGTTGCGTCGGTAACGACTTGATTTGAGAAGGTGGCGCCCCGCTTCAGGAGGGCGCAAGGAGAGTAAGATGACGAAGAAGGTAAGCTGGGCCCTGATGGGCGCCGGAGCGGTATTGGCCGTCTCGTTGTACGGAGCCGCGGTCCATTTTGACTTCGATGATTTCGACTTTGCGCCGGCTGCCGAGGCAAACCAGGCCGAAGCCGCACCGTCGCCCGCCATCCCCGTGACGGTAGCGGCGGTTGAGCCGCGCAGCATCATCACCTGGCAGGAGTTTTCCGGTCGGCTGGAAGCGGTGGATCGCGTCCAGTTGCGGCCACGGGTCGCCGGAACCATCCAGGCGGTCCACTTCACCGAGGGCGGGCTGGTCTCCAAGGGCGATCCGCTGATCACGATAGATCCTGCTCCCTATGCGGCGGCGGTAGCCCAGTCCGAAGGGCAGGTTGCCTCCGCCAGGGCGCGCCTCGACGTTGCGGTTACCGAACTGCAGCGCGGCAGGACCATGGTCGAGCGGAGCACGATTTCCCAGAGCGAACTCGCCCAGCGGCAGGGCGCCGAACGGGAAGCCGCGGCGAGCCTCCGGTCCGCGGAAGCGGCTCTCGAGCTGGCCCGCCTCAACCTCGGCTATACCGATATCAAGGCGCCGATTTCGGGCCGGGTCGGCAAGCTTGAGGTGACGGAAGGCAACCTCGTCGGTGCCGGCGATGCCGCCCAGGTCCTGACCACGCTGGTTTCCGTCGACCCGATCTATGCGAGTTTCGACGCCGGCGAGGATATCGTCTCGCGCATCCTGGCCGAACTGCCATCGCAGGACGGGCTTCGCGCGCTTGAAAAGGTCCCGGTCGAGATCATCACGCTTGGCGGCGGAGACGCGATCCGCGGCAAGCTGCAGCTGATCGACAACGAAGTGAACGCCAGAAGCGGCACGATCCGCTTGCGGGCCGTCTTCGACAACAAGGATGGCGTCCTGATCCCGGGCCAGTTCGTGCGCGTTCGCCTCGGCCAGCCCAAGGAAACCGAGCATCTGCTCGTGAGCGAGACGGCGGTCGGTTCGGACCAGGACAAGAAATTCGTCTTCGTCGTGGACCAGGCAAACACCGTTGCCTATCGGCAGATCAAGCTCGGCGCTGCAGTCGAGGGTGAGCGGATCGTGGAAAGCGGCCTGCAGCCGGGCGACCGGGTGGTCGTGAACGGCCTGCAACGCATTCGCCCCGGCGCGGTCGTGGAACCGCGCACGGAAGGCGAGATGGCCAAGAAGTAAGCGGAAACTCCGCAGCCTGAACCTGAAATGTCTTTGATGCTCGCGGCGATCGTCGCGGGCACGGCTTCCTTATGCCTCGTTTTTCAAGCCCTGGAGAGAGGGTACCCGACATGAACATTTCCAGATTTCTCGTGGATCGCCCGGTCTTTGCAGCCGTTTTGTCGATCCTGATCGTGGTGGCGGGCCTGATCGGCCTGCGGTCCCTGCCGATCTCGGAATATCCCGAAGTCGTGCCGCCATCGATCGTGGTGCGCGCCACCTATCCCGGCGCCAACCCGACCGTCATTTCCGAGACCGTGGCGACACCGCTCGAAGAGCAGATAAACGGCGTCGAGGACATGCTCTACATGTCCAGCCAGGCGACGTCGGACGGTGTCCTTACGGTGACCGTCACCTTCAAGCTCGGCACCGATCCCGACAAGGCGCAGCAACTCGTCCAGAACCGGGTCGCCCAGGCCGAGCCGCGACTGCCGGCAGAAGTGCGGGCACTTGGCCTCACCACCGTGAAAAGCTCGCCCGACTTCATCATGGTCGTCAATCTCGTGTCCGAGGATGACGGTTACGACATCACCTACCTGCGGAATTATGCGACGCTGAATATCAGGGACCGGCTCGCCCGTATCGAGGGTGTCGGCCAGGTGCAGGTCTTCGGGGCAGGCGATTATTCCATGCGCGTCTGGCTCGACCCGCAAAAGGCGGCGGAGCACGGGCTGGCCGCCAG
>JAEZHO010000214.1 GCA_023416545.1 Pseudomonadota bacterium | reverse complement strand
TGATCGCGACATTGAGCTCGTCCGCCAGTTCCAGCAGCTTTTCGCGGCCGGCCCGGTCCACCGTCTCGCCGGTCGGATTGGCGAAATCGGCGGAAAGATAGGCGAACTTCACCGCCCCGCCGGCCTTGGCGGCCGCCTCGCGATAGCCGTCCGGCGTCCGGTTGCCGTTCAGCGACAACTGGTCATAGGTCGGCTCGTAGGCGTTGAAGGCCTGGAGCGCGCCGAGATAGGTCGGCCATGTCACGAGCGCAGTGTCCTTCGGCGACAGGAAGAGCTTGCCGAGATAATCCAGCGCCTGCTGCGAGCCGGAGGTGATGAAGACGTTGTCGACGCCGCAGGGAATGCCGATCTTCGCCATCTCGCCCACCAGCCATTCGCGCAGCGGCTTGTAGCCTTCGCTGACGGAATATTGCAGCGCGGCATTGACCTGCGGCCCGGAGAAGATGTCCGCATAGGCCTTGCTGAACGCCTCGTCGGGAAACAGTTTCGGGTCAGGAATACCGCCGGCGAACGAGATGATGTCGGGCTGCTCGAGGAGTTTCAGCAATTCGCGGATTTCGGAAGCGCGCATGCGGCTGGAGCGCGTGGCGAAGATATGTTCCCAATCAAGCACCGGATGTTTCCTCATATTTCAATTTTGTTGCCGTCATCTTTACCGAAGTTTCGATAGGTAAGCAATACTGACCTATCGAGCGGACCCGGTGCGCAACCACCCTTTGCTGCTCCTCTCGCTCAACCGATATCGCCGCGGCAAGAGTATGGCGAGGGCTGCTTCATCCGGTAATTTTCAGCTTATCATCGCAGGGTGCGAGACTGCGAAGGGTATTCACCCAATCGAGCGGTCTCCGCCGTCTGCGGGAGGCGATGGGCGCTGCCCTTCCGTCGGTTCGGCATCCGATGGCACTCGCGCCATATCGCCAGGGACGCCGCATCCTGAAGCTGCCGCGCGTCGCCTGGACAAGGTTCGAGGCGGACACCTGTCCGCCTCGAACGGAAGCGTTTAGTTGACCGACTTGTCGACCAGCTTGTTCTTGCCGATCCAGGGCATCATGCCGCGCAGCTTGGCGCCGACTTCCTCGATCTGGTGGCTGTCGTTCATGCGGCGGATGCCCTTGAAGCGGGCCATGCCGGAGCGGTATTCCTGCATCCACTCGGAGGTGAACTTGCCGGTCTGGATGTCCTTGAGGACCCGCTTCATCTCCGCCTTGGTCTCTTCGGTGATGATGCGAGGACCCGTGACGTATTCGCCCCACTCGGCCGTGTTGGAGATCGAGTAGTTCATGTTGGCGATGCCGCCTTCGTAGATCAGGTCGACGATCAGCTTCACTTCGTGCAGGCACTCGAAATAGGCCATTTCCGGAGCGTAGCCGGCTTCAACCAGCGTTTCGAAACCGGCGCGGATCAGTTCCACCAGGCCGCCGCAAAGCACGACCTGCTCGCCGAAGAGGTCGGTTTCGCACTCTTCCTTGAAGTTGGTCTCGATGATGCCCGAACGGCCGCCACCGACGCCGCAGGCGTAGGAGAGAGCGAGGTCGAGCGCATTGCCGGACGCGTTCTGGTGAACGGCAACGAGGCAGGGCACGCCGCCGCCCTTCTGGTATTCGCCGCGGACCGTGTGGCCGGGGCCCTTCGGCGCGATCATCACGACATCGACGGATGCCTTGGGCTCGATCAGGCCGAAATGAACATTGAGGCCGTGCGCGAAGGCAATCGCCGCGCCGTCACGGATGTTCGGAGCGATCTCCGCCTTGTAGATGTCGGCCTGCAGTTCGTCGGGCGTGGCCATCATCATCAGGTCGGCCCAGCCGGCAGCTTCGGCAACCGTCATCACCTTGAAGCCGTCGGATTCCGCCTTCTTGGCGGTGGGCGAACCGGCCTTCAGCGCGATCGCGACATTCTGGGCGCCGGAGTCCTTCAGGTTCAGCGCATGCGCGCGACCCTGGGAGCCGTAGCCGATAATGGCGACCTTCTTGGACTTGATCAGGTTGAGATCGGCATCGCGATCGTAATAGACGCGCATCGTTGTATTCCTTCCCTATGCGTGCAGGTTGTTGCTGGTCTTCATCGTCCCGAAGAGAAGCGCAACGCCTCCCCCGTTTCCTGGCGCGCGCCGTGAAGCGTCAGGAAGGCATCGACCGCCCTCCGCGCCTGGCGTGCGTTGTCCTTGAGCCCCGGTTCGCCGAGCAGCATGCGCACATGCAGGTCGGAGACGACCAGGCCGTAAAGCGTATGATAGGCGGCGTCCGCGTCATCGAAGCGAAGGAGGCCGGCCCGCTTGCCCGCATCCATGAGAGCGATGGCGCGACGGTCGATCTGGCGCCGGCCGTGCTCCAGCAGAAGCCGCCCGAGCTTCGAGCCGTCCCGTCCCGATTGCCCGACGGCAAGCCGGTTGAGGGCAAGCGAGACGTCTCCGGAGAGAACGTCGAGCAGGTCCCGCCCGAAGGTTTCGAGATGCTCGCGAAGGTTCTCCGCCGTCAGCCTTTCCTTGCTGCGCTCGAACGTCCGCACCTTGCTCGCCTGGTAGGCGATCATCGCGGCCAGCAGGCCGTCGCGGTCGCCGAACCACTTGTAGAGGCTTTCCTTGGAGCAGTTGGCCGCCCTGGCCAGTCCGGACGTCGTCAGAGCCTTGTCGCCACCCTCCACCAGCAGGCGCAGGGCCTGTTCCAGAACCTCGTTCTGGCGGGGAGTAAATTCCTGCATTCGGCCGGCGTCGGCAATCACGTCAGTCGCTCCAAAATATGGTACCGTACGGTACGGTTCTTCGAACAAGTAGACGAAACGGCGCTCACCCGTCAAGCGGATTTCTCGCATCGGCCACGAAAGGCTCACCGGATCTGGGGGCTGCAGATCTACTCCGCGTAGCCGACGGGCAGGCTTTCGCCGCTCTTCAGGACTTCCATGGAAATGAAGGCGGAGACATCGAACAATTCGATGCGCTTGACGAGCCGGCGATAGACCACGTCGTAATGCTCCACCCGGGGCAGCACGATCTTCAGGATATAGTCATAGCTGCCGGTCAGCCGATGCGCCTCGACGATCTCGCCGATATCCCCGATGGCCCCGCGAAAACTCTCGATCCAGTCGTCGGAGTGATGCGCCGTCTTGATCAGCGCGAAGACGGTCGTCGGCACGCCGATGCGCTCGCGGTCGAGCAGTACGGTCCTGCCGCGGATATAGCCCGCCTCCTCCAGCCGCTGGATGCGCCGGGAGCAGGCAGACGGCGACAGCGCCACCCGCTCGGCGATCTCCGCCACCGGCAAGGCTGAATTCCCCTGCAGGATGTCGAGAATCTTGCGGTCACGGTCGTCC
>JAEZHO010000163.1 GCA_023416545.1 Pseudomonadota bacterium | reverse complement strand
GGCGAACAGGTTCGCAAGAAGATCTCGAGCAGCCTCAAGTTCTCCGAGGATGGCTACCAGGAACTGAAGTCGCTCTTCGACCTTACCATCGAGAACCTGCGGATCGCCCAGACGATTTTCGTGACCGGCGATTCAAACCTCGCCCTGCGCCTGATGGAGATGAAGGTGGATGTCCGCAAGGCCGAGAAGCTGTCGGCGGAGCGCCATCTGGAGAGGCTCCGCGACGGCCGGATGGAAAGCCTGCAGACGAGCTCCCTTCATCTGGACATCCTTCGCGACCTGAAGCGCATCAACGCCCACATCGTCTCCGTCGCCCATCCGATCCTCGACGACGGCGGCCTCCTGCGGGAGAGCCGGTTGCGTCAGGCGGAGCCCGGAAGCTGAGGCTGGTGATCAGTCCGCGCTCGGCAGCCTGCGCATGGTGAACTCGATACGGTCGCCGTCGAGCTGGCGCCAGCTTTCGACTTCCGTCCAGTAGGCGGCCTTGGGGAATTCGTCGAACCATTCGCGCGCCTTCTGGCGGGCTTCCTCGCGGGACATGCAGAAGGTTTCGCGCACGAACATCGACGTGCGACCGGCTTTTTCCTGCCGGTGCCGGTCGATTCTCCGCTTCAGGCCGTCGAGCGGCGGCGGCGTGAACTTCGCCATGCGGTATACCTCTCTGGGCTAAAGATAATGCGGCGTCTCGCCCTTTGCGAGTCGGAAAATACCCGGTGAATTGACTGGCACATTGGCCGCGCGGAGCCGTTGCTGCTAAGGGAAGCAACTGGAATGGAATCGTCGAGCAGGAATTAGCTTATGGAACGGCCAGAATTGCCGAAGGGTCTGCCGGAAGACATCGAAGAGAAGAAGGCGGCCGCGCGCGAATGGTTCGAGAGCCTGCGCGACACCATCTGCGCATCCTTCGAGGCGCTCGAGGACAAGCTGGCGGGCCCTCTGTCGGACCAGCCGGCGGGACGCTTCGTCGCCAGGGACTGGCAGCGCGAGGAAGGCCGGGGCGGCGGCGGTCGCATGTCGATGATGGAAGGGCGCGTGTTCGAGAAGGTGGGCGTCCATACGTCCACCGTCTACGGCGAATTCTCGCCCGATTTTCGGGCCCAGATGCCGGGTGCCGAGGAAGACCCGAGCTTCTGGGCTTCCGGCATTTCCCTCATCGCCCACCCGGTCAATCCCAATGTCCCGGCCGTTCACATGAACACCCGCATGGTGGTGACCACCAGCCAGTGGTTCGGAGGCGGCGCCGACCTCACGCCCGTCCTCGAACGGCGGCGGACGCAGACCGATCCGGATTCGGCGCTCTTCCACCGCGCCATGGAGATCACCTGCCGGCGCCACGAAGCGGTCGCCGATTACGAGCGCTACAAGCAGTGGTGCGACGAATACTTCTTCCTCAAGCACCGCAACGAACCGCGCGGTATCGGCGGGATCTTCTTCGACTGGCTGCATTCGGGAGAGGAACAGGGTGGCTGGGAGGCCGACTTCTCCTTCGTGCGCGACGTCGGCCGCGCCTTCGCCCTCGTCTACCCGAAGATCGTCGAGGCGAACTTCAATGATCCGTGGACGGAAGAGGATCGCGACGAACAGCTGGTCCGCCGCGGCCGCTACGTGGAGTTCAACCTGCTCTACGACCGCGGAACGCTGTTCGGCCTGAAGACGGGCGGAAACGTCGATTCGATCCTCTCGTCCCTTCCCCCGGTTGTCCGCTGGCCGTAAGGGCCGGCGCCGGGCGCGGTTCCGACCGGGTATCTCGCCGGGCCATGGAACATGTCCGATTGCTAACATTTGACATGTTCAGGCAAATTCATTGGTGCTAGTCTTGCCTTCGGTTGCACCGGAGGAGGAACGCGATGAATGCGTCAAACAGCATGCCCGTGCCGCAACAGGCCCTGTCCGAAAGGAGTTCGGAAAGGGCGCGTCTCCTGGATACTCCCGAATTGATCGAGCACCTCGCAGAGGAGCTTCGTTCGCGCAGCGACCCAGACCTGCCGATGGAATACTATCGCGAGCAGGTAAGGCGCCAGCTGGCAGGGCGCACGGGGCTGAGGGACGCGTCGGCAAGGGAACAGCTGTTCGGACGGCGCAACATTCCCCTGCAGTCTGCCTCCGTATTCCACGCCTGGGCTCTTCGCGACTAGGGCGCGGGAACCCGAGCCGATCTCTCCGGTTAGTTCGGGCGGCGCACCCCGACGGTGATCGCCGTTATCGCAAAGGAGGACGCAATGAGACTGTTCGAATGCGGAACGCTCGTTCCCGGATGCTCCTGGCAGACCCGGGCCGATAGCGACGCGGAAGTCGTCCGCCGTACGGTTGAACACATGCGCACCGCCCACGGCGAGGACATCATTCGCGAGAGCATGGTCGAGAACATCAAGGCCCGTATTCGCGACGAGGCGCAGGCAGCCCGGGCGCGTCCCTAGCGCTTTTCGCTGACCATCTGCTCCAACCGGGCGGCAAGTTCATCCCGGTCGAGCGCAAAATTGCGCTCCACCCAGAGCGCCTCCAGCGCGCCCAGGACCTCGCCGACACGCTTGCCGGCGGGGACACCCGCGGCAAGGACATCAGCCCCCGAGAGCGGAAAGATCGGCCTCCTGTAGGCGTCACAGCGCCCCGAGAGCACGCTCAACCGGGCGCTCTTCCTCATCGCGATAGGGTTTTCCTGCGCCGAGGCGCGCGCCTTGGCGAGTGCCAGCCTCAGTCGCATGCGAACCCCGTCCACGCCGTGGCGATAGAGTATCCGGTCGAAGCCGACATCGGTTACCTCGTCCGGCAGAGGCGGCGTCATTGCCCATGCCTGCAGCCGCGCGGCTTCCGCGTTCGACATGCGCAGGCGCCTTGCCATCGCCTCCAGCCGTTCAGGCACGTCGGGAACGATCGCCGCAAGACGCAGGATTGGATCGGGCGTCCATGACATCGCCTGCTCGGCGGCGACGAGCGCATGCACGGCGTCGATGCCCCACTTCTCCGTCTCCGGCAGTATGGCCGTCAAGACGCCGGTCTGGCGCATCCACAGGAGCGCCCGCGACGGATCGGGCGCGGCAAGAAGCTTCTTCGTCTCGCTCCAGATCCGTTCGGCCGAGAGCATTCCCAGCTTGTCCTTCGCCCGCGCGCAGGCGCGCAGTCCCTCCGCATCCGGGCGGCCCTTGCCGTAATAGGCGAAGAAACGGAAGAAGCGCAGGACGCGAAGATAGTCCTCGGCGATCCTCGCCTCCGCGTCGCCGATGAAGCGGACGTTGCGCGTCTCGATATCCGCAAGGCCGCCGACGAGGTCGATCACCTCGCCCGCCGCATCCGCATAAAGGGCATTGATCGTCAGGTCGCGCCGCTCGGCGTCCACCTGCCAGTCGGTGCCGTAGGCCACCTGCGCATGGCGGCCGTCCGTCTCCACGTCGCGGCGAAGCGTCGTCACCTCGAAGCCTTGCCCGTCGAGCACGAGCGTCACCGTCCCGTGGTCGATCCCGGTCGGCACGGCCTTGATCCCCGCCGCTTTGGCGCGCTCGACGACCTCCTCGGGGCGAAGCGTCGTGGCAATGTCGATGTCGCCGCCCGGCAGGCCCATCAGGGCGTTGCGCACCGCGCCGCCCGCCACGCGGGCCTCCCCGCCGGCGGCGTTCAGCAGATCCATGATACGGCGCAGCCCCGGGTCGCGGAACCATGCCTCGCCTGCCACCGATGTCATGCGTAGAGCCTTTCGTAGAGCGTGCGGACAATGCTGGCGGTAATGCCCCAGATATAGTGTCCCTCATAGGGCAGTTCGTAGAAATGCCGTTCGCGGCCATCCCAGACGCGGCTGCCGCGTCGATGGTTTTCCGGGTCCATCAGGAAGGACAGCGGCACCTCGAAGACCTCGTCCACCTCCTGCGGATTGAGCTTGAGATGGAAGCCGCGGCGCACCACCGAGAGCACCGGCGTGATCCGGAACCCGGTCGCCGCCAGATAGACAGGCAGCCGCCCGACGGGCTCCACGAAGGCCGGCGACAGGCCGATCTCCTCTTCCGCCTCGCGCACCGCCGCCGTCTCCGGCGAGGCATCTTCCGGATCGATCGCCCCGC
>JAEZHO010000161.1 GCA_023416545.1 Pseudomonadota bacterium | reverse complement strand
CGCGGCCGTGGAGGAGAAGATGAAATGCCTGATGCCGGCGGACAGGGTCGCCTCCACGAGGAGCCGGCTCTTGCAGGTATTGTTGTCGTAATATTCCAGCGGATGGGCCACGGATTCCGGCACGATGTTGGATGCAGCGAAATGCATGACCGCATCGATGGGGTTTTCCGCGAATACCTGCGCCAGGACCTGCTTGTCGCCGACATCCCCGAGATAGAAGCGGGCGGCAGGAGGAACCGCCCAGCGGAAGCCGGTGGACAGGCGGTCGAGAACGACGACCTCTTCGCCGGCATCCAGCAATGCCCACACCATGTGACTGCCGATATAGCCGGCACCACCGGTCACGAGAACGGCCATGTTCAGGCTCCCTGCCTCTCTTCCATCAGGA
This sequence comes from Pseudomonadota bacterium, assembly GCA_023416545.1. GTDB lineage: Bacteria > Pseudomonadota > Alphaproteobacteria > Rhizobiales > Rhizobiaceae > Neorhizobium. The sequence continues at coordinate 20,422 of JAEZHO010000161.1, read as the reverse complement.
AGCGACGCGCGGCATGTCTCCTCCCGCCGCGCCGCCGATCCTATCAGAGCTTGAGGATATAATCCGCCAACCGCTCCGCCGCCAGCCGCACTTGCGTCGGGTCCCTCAGGAAACACGCCCGGAGGAACTCTTCGCCGCCCGGCCCGAAGGCTGAGCCCGGCGCGAGGGCGACCTGGACCTGGTCGACGATGTCGAGCGCGGCTTTCCGGCTGTCCGTCACGCCGTCCACCTTGAGGAAGGCATAGAGCGCACCCTGCGGCTTCAGCGTCTCTACCCTGTTGGTGGCGATCAGCGCGTCGCAGAGGATATCGCGCGCCTCCCGCGCCCTGGCGAAATTCTCGCCGACGAAGTCGTCGCCGTGGTCGAGTGCGGCGACGCAGCCGCGCTGCAGGAACTGCGGGACCCCCGAATTGGAATACTGGACGAGGTTTTCGATGACCTGTCCCAGTTCCGGTGGAGCCAGCAGCCAGCCGACTCGCCACCCGGTCATGGACCAGTTCTTGGAGAAGGAATTGGCGAAGATCACCCGCTCGCCCGGTTCCATCACATCCAGGAAGGATGGCGCGCGCCCGCCATCTCCGTAATAGTACAGCGCATAGATCTCGTCGGCGACGATCCAGACGCCGTGCTTTCGCGCCAGCGCGAGAATGGCGGCCAACTCGTCCCTGCTGGCCGTCCATCCCGTCGGGTTGGAGGGCGTATTGACGAAGATCGCGCGGGTTTTCGGCGTGATCAGCGCCTCCAGCTTCTGCAGGTCCAGAGACCAGCCGCCGTTCACGAAATCCAGGGGCAGCGGCACGGCCTTCGCGCCGCCGAGTTCCGTGGCGGCGACGATATTGGGCCAGGCGGGGGACAGATAGATCAGCTCATCGCCGGGCGACGTGACCGCCTGCGCGGCGAGCATGATCGCATGCATGCCCGACCCGGTGACGTAGAAATGGTCGCTGGAAAGCGAGACTGCGAAATGCCGCGCATAGTAGCGCGACAGCGCCTCCCGCAGTTCGGGAATCCCGCGTTGCCAGGTGTAGAAGGTTTCGCCGGCCAGGAGCGCGTCGCTCGCCGCCCTGTTTATGAAATCCGGAGAGGGCAGATCGCCCTCCCCTGCCCAGAGCGGGATCAGTCCTTCCTGGCCCCGCGCATAGGTTATGACTTCGACGATACCGCTCTCGGGCGCTGCAAGCGCGCGAGGGCTCAGACTGTCCAAGACCGACATTCGATCACTCTCCGTTGTCAGACCGTCATAGCGCAGCCAGCGGTTCCAATCCTATGACAATCGGTGAGGTTCAGATCGATTTGGGTGATGGTTCTCCGCGGGTCTTGAGCAGGTCGCGGATTTCGGTCAGCAGCAGGACGTCCGCCGGCGGCGGGGCTGCGGCCTCCTCGACGGGCTTCTTCTCTTCCGCGAGGCGGATCCTGTTCACCACCTTGACCATAAGGAAGATGATCCAGGCCAGGATCAGGAAGTTCAGGATCACCGTGATGAAGCTGCCATAGGCGAAGACGGCGCCTTGCTCGCGGGCAGCCGCCAGCGTGGTCGCGGTGACGCTCGAGGAAAGGGGAATGAAATAGTCGGAGAAATCGATACCGCCGATGATCGCCCCGACGACCGGCATGATGATGTCGTTGACCAGGGAATTGACGATGCCCGTGAACGCGCCGCCAATGATGATACCGACTGCGAGGTCGATCACGTTACCCTTGGCGATGAAAGAGCGAAACTCAGAAACAACGGACATGGCGATCCCTTTCCGTAACGATCATGTCGACCCAGGCGCCGGGCCCGGCGAGGCCTCTCCCTTACGCCCTGGCAGGAGGTGACATCTAGGACTTTAGGCCAAGACCTCAATGATTTCCAAGCAATCTATTTTCACCTATCCTGCGCGATCTGAGCGCGCGTCCCGAGTGGAGTAGACATGCTTCCCGCCTGGCTGATCTTCCTGTCGGCATTCGGCTACATTCTCTTGCTGTTTGCGGTCGCGAGCTATGGTGATCGCCGGAGCCGGCGGATCGGCGTTCCCGCGCGCGGTCGCCCGGTCGTCTACGCTCTCAGCCTCGCCATCTACTGCACGTCCTGGACCTATTTCGGGGGCGTGGGTCTCGCCTCCCAGCGGGGGCTGGAGTTCACGGGCATCTATATCGGCCCCATCCTCGCCTTCACCGTCGGCATGCCGGTCATCCGACGCATCGTGGCACTCGCCAAGGCGGAAAAGCTCACCTCCGTCGCCGACTTCATCGCAGCCCGCTACGGCAAGAACCCGGCCGTCGCGATGATCGTCGCGGTCATCTCGCTGATCGGGGCGATCCCCTATATCGCCCTCCAGCTGAAGGCCGTCTCCAGTTCCGTCGCCGCCATGGTGGACGCCTCCGCCTACGGAATCGGCAGCGGCGACCTGCATTTCATCGACCTCGCGCTGATCGTGACGGTCCTGATGGCATGCTTCGCAGTCGTCTTCGGGACCCGCCATACGGACGCGACCGAGCACCAGGACGGACTGATCCTCGCGGTTGCGATGGAATCGGTCGTGAAGCTTCTCGCCTTCGCCACGATAGGCATCGCGGTGGTCTTCTTCCTCTTCGACGGGCCGGCAGACCTGTGGCAGCGCTCGGCCGACAGCCTCCTTGTCGCCTCGGCCATGTCCTACGAAACCCCGATCAGCCGATGGATATTGCTGATCGTCCTCTCGGCGATCGCCATCATCATACTGCCGCGGCAATTCCACGTGACCGTTGTGGAGAACCGCACCGAACAGGAACTGAAGACGGCAGGCTATTTCCTGCCGCTCTATCTCATCGCCATCAACATCTTCGTGCTGCCGATCGCGATTGCCGGCATCGTCCAGTTCGGGGGCACGGGCGATGCCGACCTCTACGTGCTGCTCCTGCCGCTCGCCAACGAAATGCCGATCGTGTCGCTTATCGCCTTCATCGGCGGTTTCTCGGCGGCGACGGCGATGGTCATCGTCGCCTCCGTGGCGCTGTCGATCATGGTCTCGAACGACATTGTCATGCCGGTGCTCCTGCGGCGCAAGCTTATGCGGCGTTCCGTGCATCGGGCGGATTTCACCAAGACCCTGCTGCGGGTCCGGCGGACCTCGATCATCGTCGTCCTCATGCTCGGCTACGCCTATTATCGCGGCGCCGACAGCGAGTCCGGCCTGGCGTCCATCGGCCTTCTCGCCTTCGCGGCCATCGCACAGATGGCTCCGAGCCTGTTCGGCGGCCTCATCTGGCGGCGGGCAAACGCCCGCGGCGCCATTCTCGGCATGACGTTCGGCTTCCTCGTCTGGGCCTACCTGCTCTTCGTCCCGAGCCTTGGCGGACCGAACAACTCCCATGTCGCGGCTGCGGTTCTCGATTTCCTGTTTCCCGGAACCGGGCTTTTCTCCGGGCCCGACATGGACGCGCTGGTGACGGTGACCCTGTTCAGCCTGATCATCAACACCGCGGCCTTCGTGTTCGGATCGCTGTCGCGCAACCCGACCCCCGTCGAACGGATACAGTCGGGCATCTTCGTGCGCAGGCACAGCCGGACGCAGTTTGCCACCCGGGGCTGGAAGACCCGCGTCAGCGTCGGTGACCTCAAGACGACGATCGCCCGCTATCTCGGCGAAGAGCGCATGGAGCGCTCCTTCTCCAACTATGCAAATGCCGGGGGGCGACGGCTGGAGGACGGGCAGCCGGCGGACATGGCGCTCATCCACTTCTCCGAACAGCTGCTGGGAAGCGCGATCGGCTCTTCTTCGGCGCGGCTCGTCCTTTCGCTCATCCTGCAGAAGGCCGAGGATACGAATTCGGATACGGCCTGGCTGCTCGACCAGGCAAGCGAGGCGCTGCAATACAACCAGGACATGCTGCAGACAGCGCTCTCGCAGATGGACGAGGGTATCGCCGTCTTCGACAGTTCCTACTGCCTGACGATCTGGAACCGCCGCTTCCGCAACCTCCTCGACCTGCCGGAACAGTCCGGCCAGGTCGGCTATCCTCTGACCGACATCGTCGGCTACCTGTCGGACCGAGGCGACATCCAGCCTGAACACAGGGCGGAGGTGATCCGCCAGTTCCAGACGCTCGACGCTCCCTTCTCGCTCGTGGTGGGCGGCGGCGAGCGCATCATCGAGGTGCGGTCCAATGCCATGCCCGACAAGGGCATCGTCGCGACGTTCACCGACATCACCGAACGGGTTGCAGCTGACCGCGCCCTGAAACTCGCCAACGAGACACTCGAGCAGCGGGTCGAGGAGCGCACCGCGGAACTGACCAGGGTGAACCGGGAACTGGCCGAGGCGCGGGCCGCCGCCGAAGAGGCCAATATCGGCAAGACGCGCTTCTTCGCAGCGGCAGGGCACGATATCCTGCAGCCGCTGAATGCCGCACGCCTCTATTCCTCCGCGCTGGTCGAGCGCCTCGGCCACTCGGAAAACAACGCGCTCGTGCGCAACATCGACTCGGCACTGGAGTCGGTGGAAACGATCCTCGGGGCCGTTCTCGACATCTCCCGCCTCGACACCGGGGCCATGAAGCCCCGCATCGCCTCAGTACCGCTCGACGAGCTCCTGAGGCGCATCGAGACCGACTTCGCGCCCATGGCACGGGAGAAGAACCTCCGTTTCGTCGTGGTTCCGAGTTCGATCCGCGTCCGCTCCGATGCCAACCTGTTGCGCAGGCTGGTCCAGAACCTCGTCTCCAACGCGATCAAGTACACGATCGACGGGAAGATCCTGGTCGGGGCGCGCCGGCGCGGGGAGGAGGTGGTGATCGAAGTGGTCGATTCGGGCATCGGCATTCCGTCCGCGAAGTTCCGGACCGTCTTCAAGGAGTTCGCCCGCCTTGACGAGGGGGCGCGGACGGCGGCCGGACTGGGGCTTGGCCTTTCCATCGTCGATCGCATCTCGCGCGTCCTCAACCATCCGGTCGAGCTGTCCTCGATACCCGGCAAGGGCACCGTCTTCCGGGTCCGCATGCCTCGCGACATGTCAACGGTGTCGACAGTCCGCACCACCGAGCGGCCGGAGCGGCGTCGGACCACGCAACCGCTGACGGGGCTCCGGGTCCTGTGCATCGACAACGACGAGAAAATCCTCGAGGGCATGGCCCTGCTGATCGCCGGCTGGGGATGCAATGTCGGGCAGGCGACGTCGATGGGAGAGATCGAGGCACTGGTCGCGAGCCAGGAGCTGCCGCCCGAGCTTGTCGTCGCCGACTATCATCTCGGCGACGGCAACGGCGTCCAGGCCATCATGCGCCTGCGGGAGGCCTACAAGGCCGACATTCCGGCGCTGCTCGTGACCGCCGACCGGTCGCTGGAAGTGCGGGCGGAGGCGGAGCGCCACGACATCGCCCTGCAACACAAACCGGTGCGGCCGGCTGCCCTGCGCGCCCACCTCACCCAGGTCGCCGGCATCAAGCGCATGGCGGCGGAATAGACCCGGCGTTCATCCGGCAGTCATCCACTCTTCCCTAATACTTTAGAAAGTCCGGCGCGGACGCGCGGAACTCACCGCGTGATTGCTGCGTTGGGGCGCTGAATATCCTGGCCCGAAGAGGCCATACCGACCGGGCGGCCCAGGCGCATCGGCACGGCAATACGGAGACCGCGACCGATGAAAAGGTTCGATATTATTGATGGTATGCGAGGCTATTTCCTCGTTTTCATGCTGATCAACCACCTGATCTTCGCCGGCGGTTACTGGCTGGTGAAAGTCAACCACAACCAGTTGGCATTCGTCGAGGACGCGCAGGGCTTCGTCTTCCTGTCCGGCCTCCTCATCGGCATGGTCTACGCCCGCAAGATGATGAAGAACGGCTATGCGGCCGGGCGCCAGGCGATCTATTCGCGGGCTTTCGAACTCTACCGCTATGCGATGGGGATCGTGATTGCCGTGCTCGCGGCGCAGATGATCCTGCCGGAGGCCTACAGCGTCTGGTACAACTGGCTGGGCTATACGACGTTCGACGATCCGCTTCGTCTCGCCGCGATCGCGACCTTCCTCTTCCAGCCGACGTTCATGGACATCCTGCCGCAATACATCGTCTACATGCTGTTTGCGCCCATGCTCGTGAAGCTGGTGATCGAGGACAAGTGGCACTACGTGCTCGCCGCCTCGCTCACCCTGTGGATGGCCGGCCAGCTCGGCCTGCACCGGATCGTCACCGAGCCGCTCAACCAGGCCGTGATGGGTCCGGACGACCAGGGCATCCGCGCCAGCTTCAACCTTCTTGGCTGGCAGATCGTCTTCTATTCCGGGCTTGTCCTCGGCGCGATGACCTCGACGAACAAGATCGACTGGAACCGGATCCTGACGCCGGAAAACACCTTCATCCCGAAGATGGCGCTGATCCTCGTCCTGTTCTTCCTGCCGCTGCGCATCATGACGGCGAACGGGCTGATGCCGGACTTCATGATCGGCAAGTTCGCCTCGATGGAGATCCGCGCCGACTTCGGCCCGGTCTACCTCCTGAACTTCATCGCGGTTGCCGCACTCGTCACCTGGCTTCTCGTCGCAGGTCCGAGACACCCGTCATCCTTCGTCCAGAAGGCTGCAGGCGTCCTTACCTGGGTGTTCTCGCTGAAGTTCCTGCAGCTGCTCGGCCGCCACTCGCTCTATGTCTATGTCTGGCACGTGGCGATCGTCTATGGCGTCTACTATCTGGACGGCCGCTCGCCGCAGCTGAGCGAGGTGACGAAGACGGCCATCGCGTTCGCGGGGATTGCCCTGCTGGCGCTGCCCGCCGTGTGGCGGGAGCGGGAGAGGTTCATCGCCCCCGCCTCCCCTCAGCCCATGCGCGCAATGAAGCCGCAGAACAAGCCGGCCCGATAAGGAAACCCGGTGCGGTGGCTCAGGTCACCGCACCGATCTGCCACGGCACGAATTCATTGTCGCCGTAGTCATAGACTTCACTCAGCGTCTTCCTGCCCGACGCGACCGCGAGTATCTCCTCGAAAATCCGCTGCCCGGACTGCTCGATCGTCTCCTCGCCGGTGACGATCCCGCCGCAGTTGAGATCCATATCCTCCTTCATGTGCTCGTACATTTCGGAGTTGGTGGCGATCTTGATGCAGGGCGATGGCTTGAAGCCGGAAACCGAGCCGCGTCCGGTCGTGAAGCAGATGACATTGCAGCCGCCTGCGACCTGCCCGGTCACCGCCACCGGATCGTATCCGGGCGTATCCATGAAGACGAAGCCGGGCTCGGTCACGGTCTCGGCGAATTCGTAGACGGCCTTGAGTGGCATGGAGCCGCCCTTGGCGACGGCGCCGAGAGACTTTTCCAGGATCGTCGTCAGGCCGCCGAGCTTGTTGCCGTGGGACGGATTGTTGTTGAGCTCGTCGCCGTTGCGGGCGGTATAGTCACGCCACCATTCGATCCGCTGCATGAGCTTTTCGGCGACCTCCGGCCTCACGGCCCGTCGCGTCAGCAGGTGTTCCGCGCCGTAGATCTCCGGCGTTTCCGAGAGCACAGTGGTGCCGCCGTTGCGGACGATGAGGTCGGAGGCGTGGCCGAGCGCCGGGTTGGCCGAGATCCCGGAATAGCCATCGGAACCGCCGCATTCGAGGGCGACCTTGAGCTTCGACAACGGCTGGGGCGTGCGCACCGCGGCGTTCACGCCCGGCAGCATCTCCTTGATGATCTCGATCGCCGCGTCGATGGTCTTCTTGGTGCCGCCGTGCTGCTGGATCGTCATGGTCCTCAGGCGGCTGCCCTCCTCCATCTTGTAGTGCTCGAGGATCGGGCCGATCTGGTTGGTTTCGCAGCCGAGACCGATCATCAGGATGCCACCGAAGTTCGGATGCTTGGCATAGCCCTGGATGGTGCGGATCAGCACCCGGTAACCTTCCGAGTTGTTGTTGAGCGCGCAGCCGCCGCCATGCGTCAGGGCCACCACGCCGTCGATGTTGTCGAACCCGTCGAGCCCGCCCATGCGGTTGAAGTAGTCGGCGATGTAGCGCGACACGGTGGCGGAACAGTTCACCGAGGAGATGATGCCGATGTAGTTGCGCGTGCCGGCGCCGCCGATCCCGCGGTCATAGCCCATGAAGGTCCGCCGCTCGCTTTCCGGCAGCATGCCCTTCTCTTCGATATCGACGCTGAACTGGTGTTCGTGCTCGGAGGGCAGCATGGCGAGGTTGTGCAGGTGGACGTGGCTGCCGGGCTCGATATCCTGCGTCGCGACGCCGATCACCTGCCCGTATTTCTTCACCTCGGCCCCCGAGGGAATGTGCCGGAGCGCGACCTTGTGGCCGCGGCCGATCAGTTCGCGCGCGACGAGATCGCCATGGCCGACGGGATTTCCCGCCTGCACGGAACGGCGAACGACACCGACATCATCGGCCGGATTGAGAATGATGACGGGTGTGATGATGGCATCCATGACTGCTTCCCCCTCCCGGGAGTATTCCTGATTTTCGATTGTGTGGCTCAGCGCGGCTCGTTTTCCATCCACCGGCGCTTCGACTGTTCCAGATGCGCGTGCATCATCGCCTGGGCGAGGAGCGGATCGCGCGCCTGCAGGGCGGTGAAGATCGCCTCGTGTTCGAGGAGCGCGAGGTGCCAGGTTTCCGGCGTCTCGAAGCGGGTCCGCAACTGGGCGGATATCGGGCTGTGGCGCTCGTCGAACAGGTCGCCGACAATGTGCGCCAGCACGGAGTTGCCCGCCTGGGCGGCGATCGTGAGGTGGAAGATCCGGTCCTGGTCCAGCGGCTTGCGGCCCGCCTCGATCTCACCGCGCATGGCGTCGAGCGTTTCGCGCAGCAGGGTCAGTCCCTCGGGGGAAACCCTGGCGGCGGCCGAAAGCGCGACCGTCCCCTCGACGGCGGCGCGCGCCTCCATCAACTCGATCGGGCTCTCTCCCATCGAGCCCGTCTGCAGCGGACGACGGTCGGATTCGGCCGTGATGTAGATCCCCGACCCCATGCGGATCTCGACGCTGCCTTCGATTTCCAACGCGATCAGCGCCTCGCGGAGAGACGGGCGGGAGACGCCGAGTTGCTGCGCGAGATCCCGTTCCGCGGGCAGGCGGGCACCGGGCGGGAAGTGGCCTCCCTGGATCAGCGTCCGTATCTGGTCGGCGATCTGCTGGTAGAGCCGCCGCGGCTCTGCCGCCTTGATGGGTCCGTTCATGGGTTTCCGCGTTCCCTGCATCTGGCCTTACCATAGTAGCTCCTCACGGGGCGGGCAAGCCGAATGCGCGGCCGGAGGTCACTGGTATAACAAGGATTTTGACCGATGCGCACGACAGGCAAAAACCTCGTCCGCAAAATTGGCTTGACCAGTTTGGATGACGAGGAGTAACCATTGGAGGCTGGCGGGAGGAGCCCGGCCGAGCGGAAAAAAGTGTTGAGGGGAGGAGGCAGCATGGAAACGTCTGCGCGCGTCGAACGCGCCTTGTCCGGCCCCGCCGACGGCGAGCCGCTTCTTCGCCTCCACGGCATCACCAAGGAATTTCCGGGCGTCCTCGCCCTCGCCGACGTGCATTTCGACCTGTGCCGCGGCGAGGTCCACGCCGTCTGCGGCGAGAACGGCGCCGGCAAGTCGACGCTGATGAAGATCATCAGCGGCGTCTACCAGCCGAGCGGCGGCAGCATCGTCTACAAGGGCGAGGAGCGACGCTTCGCCTCCCCTCTGGAATCGGAAGCCGCCGGCATCGCGATCATCCACCAGGAACTCAACCTCGTCCCGCATCTGTCTGTGGCCGAGAACATCTACCTGGCCCGCGAACCGCGCCGCGGCTTCCTCGTCGACCGCCGGAAACTGCGCGCCGATGCGAAGCGCTGCCTCGACCGCCTCGGCGTCGACATCGGGCCGGACGTAGCCGTGCGGACGCTCTCGGTGGCGCAATGCCAGATGGTGGAGATCGCCAAGGCACTGTCGCTCGACGCCGAAGTGCTCATCATGGACGAGCCCACCTCGTCGCTCACCGAACAGGAGACCCGGCTGCTCTTCAAGGTCATCCGCGACCTGAAGGCCGAAGGGGTCGGCATCGTCTACATCTCGCACCGGCTGGACGAGATGGCGGAAATCGTCGACCGGGTCACCGTGCTGCGCGATGGGCGCTACATCGCGACCGACGATTTCGCCGACACGACCGTCGACGCGATCGTCGCGAAAATGGTCGGCCGCTCGCTCGAGGAAAAGTTTCCCGAGCGGACCTCGACGCCGTCGCAGGATGTCATCTTCAGCGTCGCGGGGCTGAGGCGCGAGGGCGTCTTCTCCGATATCGGATTCACGCTTCGCCGCGGGGAAATCCTCGGCTTTGCGGGCCTGATGGGAGCCGGACGGACGGAAGTCGCGCGCGCCATCTTCGGTGCCGACGCGCTCGACGGCGGGACCATCACCCTGCACGGCGAGACGCTTTCGATCCGCTCGCCGCGCGATGCCATCGCCGCCGGCGTCGCCTATCTGTCGGAGGACCGCAAGGCGCAGGGACTGGCGATCAAGATGCCGGTCGACGCCAACATGACGCTCGCCAACATGGAAGAGGTCTCGAACGGCCTCGGCTTCATCGATTTCGCGCGCCACGCGCAGGTGACGCAGGACTATGTGCGGCTCCTGAACATCCGCACGCCCTCGATCAGGCAGCCGGTGCGTCTCCTGTCGGGCGGCAACCAGCAGAAGATCATCATCGGCAAGTGGCTCTTCCGAAAGCCGAAGGTGATGTTCTTCGACGAGCCGACGCGCGGCATCGATGTCGGCGCGAAATTCGCCATCTACCAGATCATGGATGAGCTTGCCGCGCAGGGTATCGGCGTGGTGCTGATCAGCTCCGAACTGCCGGAAATCCTCGGCATGACCGACCGCGTCGCGGTCTTCCACGGCGGCCGCATCACCGGCGTGCTCGATACGCGCGCGACGGACCAGGAGGAGATCATGCGCTACGCCTCCGGCTATGGACCAAGGGGACACTGAGGATGACTATCGCAGACGCAAACGCGCCGAAGAGCCGCCGCCTGACCGACCGGCAGAAGGACATCATCCAGAAGTTCGCCGCCCTCGGCAGCCTGTTCGTCCTGATCGCGGTATTTTCGCTGACGAGCAGCGCCTTCTTTACCGTCAACAACGCCATGACCATCGCGCTTCAGGTGACGTCGATCGCGCTGCTCGGGATCGGCGCGACCTGCGTGATCATCACCGGTGGGATCGACCTGTCGGTCGGCTCCGTGCTGGCGCTGGCGGGCGTGGTCGCGGCACTGGCGGTGCGGGACTTCGGCATCCCGGTGCCCTTCGCCATGCTGATCGGCATCCTGACCGGCTCCGTCTGCGGCTGGATCAACGGCCTGCTGGTCACGAAGATGAAGCTGCCGCCGTTCATCGCGACCCTCGGCATGATGCTGATTGCCCGCGGCGTGGCGCTGCAGATCACCGGCGCGCGCGCCGTGTCCGGGCTCGGCGAGACCTTCGGCGTCCTCGGCAACGGCTCGCTCTTCCGCATCGTCACGATCGGCGACGACGGTTTCCCGACCGTGGTCTTCCCCGGCATCCCCTATCCCGTCATCCTCATGGTAGTGATCGCGATCGCCGTCTCGCTGATGCTGAACCGTTCCGTTCTCGGCCGCCATATCTATGCGGTCGGCTCGAACGCCGATGCCGCGCGCCTTTCCGGCGTCAACGTCGGCCGCGTCGTCAGCTTCACCTATGTGCTTTCCGGGACGCTTGCCGGCCTCACCGGATGCGTCCTGATGTCCCGGCTCGTCACCGCGCAGCCGAACGAGGGCGTCATGTACGAGCTCGACGCCATCGCCAGCGCGGTCATCGGCGGCACTTCGCTGATCGGCGGCGTGGGCACGATCTCCGGCACGGCCATCGGCGCCTTCGTGATCGGCATCCTGCGCAACGGCCTCAACATGAACGGCGTCTCAGCCTTCACCCAGCAGATCATCATCGGCCTCGTCATTCTGGGCACCGTCTGGATCGACCAGTTGCGCAACCGCCGGTGAAGAAAGGGTGCGGACCTTATCCGCGACATGCACGGGGCGTGAGGAGCTCCCCGGGAACCGGCCGGTCAGGCCAATCGTTTTGGAGGAAGACAATGAAGAAGCTTGCAGCAGCATTCCTGACATCTGCCATCGCCATCGGCGCCTACTCTTCGGCCCAGGCCGGCGAGATCGCCGTCATCGTCAAGACAGTCAACTCGACCTTCTGGCAGAACGTCCAGAAGGGCGCGGATGCCGCCATGAAGGATATCCCGGGGCATACGATGACCTTCCAGGGTCCGGCCGCCGAATCCGCCATCGCCGACCAGGTCAACATGGTCGAGAACGCCGTCAACCGCGGCGTCGCCGGCATCGTGCTTGCGCCCTCGGATCCGGACGCCCTCGTGCCGGCCGTCAAGAAGGCCTGGGAAGCCCGCATCCCGGTCGTGATCGTCGATTCCATGCTCGCGGACGGGGCCGACCAGTATTACCAGTCCTTCCTCGCCACCGATAACAAGAAGGCCGGCGAACTCGCGGCCCAGGCGCTGATCGACAAGGTCGGCACCGAAGGCAAGATCGCCGTCATGTCCTACGTGGCGGGCGCCGGTTCCGAGATCGGCCGCGTGGGCGGCTTCACCGACTACATTAAGGCCAACTCCAAGCTCGAGATCGTCGGCCCCTACTATTCGCAGTCGCAGATGGCGACGGCGCTGAACCAGACGACCGACGTTCTGGCCGCCAACGCAGACCTCAAGGGCATGTTCGGCGCCAACGAACCGACGGCCATCGGCATGGGCCGCGCGCTGAAGCAGGCCGGCAAGGCAGGCCAGGTCGTGGCGGTCGGCTTCGACGGCAACCAGGACCTCCAGGAATTCGTCAAGGACGGCACGCTGTCGGCCATTGCCGTGCAGGGTTCCTTCCAGATGGGCGAACTCGGCGTCCAGACCGTCAACAAGATCATCGACAAGGAGAAGGTCGAGAAGTTCGTCGATACCGGCGTCGTCGTCGTCACCAAGGACAATATCGACAAGCCGGAGGCCCAGAACGTCCTCTACTGATCCTCCTCCATCGGCGCGCGTCGCACACATGACGCGCGCCTCCTTTCACAAGGACCGCCCCGATGAATGCCGCCGAGACCCGAAAGCTTCCCCGCTCCGATGTGAACGTTACCCTCGTGGGCCTCGGCTGCGCCCAGATGGGCAATCTCTATCGCGTAACGAGCTACGCGGAATCCGCCGGTGCGTTCCAGGCGGCCTGGGATGCCGGCATCCGCTATTTCGACACGGCGCCCTTCTACGGGTATACGCGCTCGGAGCGCCGCCTCGGCACCATGCTGACCGACCTGCCGCGCGACAGCTACGTGCTCAGCACCAAGGTCGGCCGCGTCATGACCCCGGACGAGACGGTCGGGGAAGAGGAGGACGGCTATGTCCGGCCGCTGCCCTTCCGGCCGGTCTACGACTACACCTATGACGGCATCATGCGCTCCTTCGAGGCAAGCCAGCAGCGCCTCGGAATCCTGAAGCCGGACATTCTCTACGTGCACGACATCGGCCGCATGACGCACGGCGAGAAGCACCACCACTACTGGAGCCAGCTTACCGATGGCGGCGGCTTCCGGGCTCTCGGCAAGCTCCGGGACGAAGGCTCCACGAAGGCCGTCGGCCTCGGCGTCAACGAGTGGCAGGCGATCCGCGACGCGATGGAGGTCTTCGACATAGACGTCTCGATGCTTGCCGGCCGCTATACGCTCCTGGAGCAGGAAAGCCTGCCGCTGATGAACGAATGCGCAAGGCGCGGCGTGGCGATAGTCGCAGCCGGCCCTTTCAATTCGGGTATCCTCGCCGGAAACAGGAAGTTCAACTATGCCGATGCGCCGGCCGAAATCCTTTCCCGCGTCGAGGACCTGCGGATCGCCTGCGAGGAAGAGGGCGTGTCGCTCCAGGCGGCCGCGCTGCAGTTCCCGCTGAGCCATCCGGCCGTCGTGACGATCGTCTCCGGTGCGCGGACGGCGGAACAGGTCCGGTCCAACGTCGCCTGGTTCTCGGAGACCATTCCGGCCTCCTTCTGGGTCTCGCTTCGCAGCCGGGGCCTGATTGCCGAGGGCACGCCCCTGCCCGGCGATGGAGCCTGAGGCGATGCGCGTCGACGCCCATCAGCACTTCTGGCGGATCGCCGACCGCGCCGGACAATGGCCGCCGCCGGAACTGGCGGCGATCCACCGCGACTTCATGCCCGGGGACCTGGAGCCGCTTCTGCGCGAAGCCGGCATCGACGGAACGGTTCTCGTGCAGACGATGGAGACCGAGGCGGGCACCGCGTTCATGCTGGATCTTGCCCGATCCACCCCCTTCATCCTCGGGGTGGTCGGCTGGACGGACCTGAAGTCGCCGGGCGCGCCCGCCGCGATCGAACGGCTTGCGCGGGACCCTAAGCTCAAGGGCTTCCGGCCCATGCTGCAGGACATCTCGGACGACCGCTGGATCGACGATCCCGCCCTGGAACCCGCTCTTTCGGCGATGATCGATACCGGTCTCGTCTTCGACGCGCTCATCCTGCCGCGCCACCTCGACGCGCTTCTCGCCTTTGCCCGTCGCGCCACCCGCCTGCCGATCGTGATCGACCACTGCGCCAAGCCGCTGATTGCCGAGGGCCGGTTCGTGGACTGGTACGCCCGCATGAAGGCGCTTGCGGAACTGCCCAACGTCCACTGCAAGCTGTCGGGACTGCTGACCGAAGCCGGAGACCAGAAGCCAGCGGCGGTGCGGCCCTATGCGGAGACGGTCCTCGACCTCTTCGGCCCGCAGCGCGTCATGTGGGGCAGCGACTGGCCGGTGCTGCGGCTTGCCGGCGACTACCGGGCCTGGCACGCCCAGTGCCTCGACATCGTCCCGCCGGATGATCGCGATGCCGTCTTCGGCGGCAATGCCATCCGTTTCTACTCCCTCGGCGGAACATCCCGCCCAGCCATCTGACAGGTTCCCTCCCATGCTTACCATCATGTGCGATTCCCCCGGCAAGCTTACCGCCACCGACCGAGACCGGCCCGCCCGCGGCGAGGGCGAGGTGCTGGTGAAGGTCCGGCGCGTCGGCGTCTGCGGCACGGACCTGCACATCTTCACCGGCAACCAGCCCTATCTTTCCTATCCGCGCGTCATGGGCCACGAACTGGCCGGCACCGTCGAGGAGGCACCGGCCGGCGGCCGGCTCAAGGCGGGCGACGTCGTTTCCATCATTCCCTACATTTCCTGCGGCCACTGCAGCGCCTGCCGCAAGGGCAAGACCAACTGCTGCCGCAATATCGGCGTGCTCGGCGTCCACCGCGACGGCGGCATGACCGAGTATCTCTGCCTGCCCGAGCAGTTCGTGCTGAAGGCCGAGGGGCTGACCCTCGACCAGGCCGCACTCGTCGAGTTCCTCGCGATCGGCGCGCATGCGGTGGCGCGGGCGAAGGTGGAGCAAGGCCAGCGGGTGCTGGTGGTGGGCGCCGGCCCGATCGGCATGGCGGTCGCGATCTTCGCCCGGCTGAACGGCGGCGAGGTGACCTTCCTCGACGGGCGGGCCGACCGCCTTTCCTTCGCGGCCCGGCATCTCGACGCCCGCACGGTCCAGCTGGGCGCGGGCGACCAGGATGCGCTGTCGGAGTTCACCGGCGGGGACTTCTTCGACGTCGTCTTCGACGCGACCGGCAATCCGGGCGCGATGGAGCGGGGCTTCGGCTTCGTCGGCCACGGCGGCACCTATGTGCTGGTCTCGATCGTCGCGAGCGACATCCGCTTTTCCGATCCCGAGTTCCACAAGCGCGAGACCTCGCTGCTGGGCAGCCGCAACGCCACCGTCGAGGATTTCGAGCGCGTCATGGACGCCCTGCGCTCCGGCAAGGTGCCGGAGGCGCTGATCACCCACCGGATGACGCTTGCGAACGTCCCGGAACGATTTGCCGGCCTGACCGACCCGGCCGCCGGCGTCGTCAAGGCGCTCATCGAAGTCTGAGGAGACAGTCAATGCAGCGCATAGGCATGGTCATCGGCGTGGAGCCTGGGATGATCGCGGAATACAAGCGGCTCCACGCGGCCGTCTGGCCCGAGATCCTTTCCCTCGTCTCCCGGTGCAACATCCGCAACTACACGATCTTCCTGCGCGAGCCGGAGAACCTGCTGTTCGGCGTCTGGGAGTATCACGGGACCGACTTTCAAGCCGATATGGCGAGGATGGCGGCGGACCCGAAGAACCAGGAGTGGTGGTCCTTCACCATCCCCTGCCAAAGGCCGCTGGAAAGCCGTAAGGAGGGAGAATGGTGGGCCATGATGGAAGAGGTCTTCCATCACGACTGACCGCGCATCGAGACAACCCGAGGAATGACATGACGAAGACCCTTCAAGGAAAGACCGTTCTCATCACCGCCGCCGGCCAGGGCATCGGCCGCGCTTCGGCGATTGCCTTCGCCGAGGCCGGCGCCACCGTTCACGCCACCGACATCAACGAGAAGGCGCTTTCCGAGCTTCCGGCCCTGCCGAACCTCACCGCATCCCGGCTCGACGTGCTGGACGAGGCGGCGGTCAACGCGGCGGTCGCGAAGATCGGCCAGGTGGACGTGCTCTTCAACTGCGCCGGCGTGGTGCATGGCGGCTCGATCCTGGAGATGAAGGACAGCGATCTCGACTTCGCCTTCAACCTCAACGTCAGGGCGATGATCCGCACCATCCGCGCCGTGCTGCCGGGCATGCTGGAGCGCAATGACGGCTCGATCATCAACATGGCTTCCGTCGCTTCCAGCATCAAGGGCGTGCCGAACCGCTTCGCCTACGGAACCACGAAGGCGGCGGTCATCGGGCTCACCAAGCACGTCGCGGCGGATTTCGTGACGCAGGGCATCCGCTGCAACTGCATCTGCCCCGGCACGGTCGAGAGCCCCTCGCTCCAGGATCGCATGCGCGCCCAGGGCGACTACGACGCGGCGCGCGCCGCCTTCATCGCCCGCCAGCCGATGGGCCGGCTCGGTTCGCCGGAGGAGATCGCCGATCTCGCGGTCTACATCGCCGGCGCCACCTACACATCCGGCCAGGCCTTCTGCATCGACGGCGGCTGGACCATCTGACCCTTCATCGACCAACAGAGTTTGCCAATGACCCGCATTACCGACCTTCGCGTCTTCGACCTGCGCTTTCCGACCTCGCAAAGCCTCGACGGCTCCGACGCGATGAACCCGGACCCCGATTATTCGGCGGCTTATGTCATCCTCGAGACCGACAGCGACGGCCTGGCCGGCCACGGCCTGACCTTCACCATCGGTCGCGGGAACGACATTTGCTGCATGGCGATCGAGGCGATGCGGCACCTGGTGGTCGGGCAGGAGCTCGAAACCTTCCGCCAGAACCCCGGCCGGTTCTGGCGCCACCTGACGAGCGACAGCCAGCTGCGCTGGATCGGGCCGGACAAGGGCGCCATGCATCTCGCCACCGGCGCGGTCGTCAACGCCTTCTGGGATCTTCTCGCCAAGCAGCAGGGCAAGCCCGTCTGGCAGCTCGTGTCGGAGCTTTCCGCCGAGGAGATCGCCGACATCGTCGACTTCCGCTATCTCACCGACGTGCTGACCAGGGACGAGGCCGTCGCCATCCTGAAGCGTGCGGAGGCCGGCAAGGCTGAGCGCATCGCCACGCTGCAGCGGGAGGGCTATGCCTGCTACACCACCTCCGCCGGCTGGCTGGGCTATCCGGAAGACAAGCTCCGCCGCCTCTGCCAGGAAGCGGTCGATGCGGGCTTCAACCACGTCAAGATGAAGGTCGGCCGCGATCTCGAGGACGATATCCGCCGCCTCACCATCGCCCGCGAGGTGATCGGGCCGGACCGGTACCTGATGATCGACGCGAACCAGGTCTGGGAGGTCGGCCAGGCCATCGACTGGGTCAAAAAGCTCGCCTTCGCCAACCCGTTCTTCATCGAGGAGCCGACCAGCCCCGACGACATCGCCGGCCATCGCAAGATTCGCGAGGCCATCGGCCCGGTCAAGGTCGCGACCGGCGAGATGTGCCAGAACCGCATCATGTTCAAGCAGTTCATCGCCGAGGGCGCGATCGACATCGTGCAGATCGATTCCTGCCGCATGGGCGGCCTGAACGAGGTTCTCGCGGTACTGCTGATCGCTGCCAAGTACGATCTTCCCGTCTGGCCGCATGCGGGCGGCGTCGGCCTCTGCGAATATGTCCAGCACCTGTCGATGATCGACTACGTCGCCGTGTCCGGCACCAAGGACGGCCGCGTGATTGAGTATGTCGACCACCTGCACGAGCATTTCATCGACCCCTGCGTGATCAAGGACGCCGCCTACATGCCGCCGTCGCGGCCGGGCTTCTCGATCGAGATGAAGCCGGCCTCGATCGCGGAGTACACGTTCAGGGGGTGAGCGGCGTCTCCCGCCGGCGGCTGCCCCTCATCCGGCTACCGCCACCTTCTCCCCGTCGTGACGGGGAGAAGGACGCAAAGCCGCACTGCTTCGTCCCGTCGCACCGTCCGCGTAAACCTCGCCTCTCTCTCCTGCGCCAAGCAGGGCACATCCCCTCTCCTGCGCCAAGCAGGGCAGGTCCCCTCTCCCCGCATGCGGGGAGAGGGTCAGGGTGAGGGGCGGTTCCTCTGCCCTGAGTTAAGTCAGGGCAAGGGGCAACTTTCTACGAACAGCTCAGATCCGTCCCGCCTCGATGTCCGCCAGCCTGGCGTTGACCAGGTCGCGCCATTCGCGGTTGTCGATCAGCGGCTGCGGGAAGAGACCCGGCAGGGCGAAGAAGGGGGCGGAGGCGTCGTCGCCGGCGGGCTCGGATGCCGCTGCTCGCAGTTCGTCGCGTCGCGGATCGTCGATATCCGGCGTGCGCTTGGCGTAGGCGATCCAGAGCGCCGTCGCCAGTGCCGCGGTATCGGCCTCCTCGCCCTTCTCCAGTGCTTCCACCGTTCCGGCGAAGATGCGCTGCGGCAGTTTCTGGCTGCCGTCCATGGCGATCTGCTTCGTCCGATGGGCGATCGTCGGGTTCTCGAAGCGCTCGATCAGCTGGTCGATGTAGTTGTCGAGGTCGATCCCCGGAACCGGATCGAGCGTCCTGCGGGCCGACTGCATGTGGCGGCGGGCAAGCTCCCGGTATTCCGGCACGGCCATGACGTCGCGGACATATTCCAGTCCCTTCGCCTGGCCGAGATAGGCGATCATCGAGTGGGCGCCGTTGAGGAGCCGCAGCTTCATCTTCTCGTAGGGCTCGACGTCATCGACGAAGAGCGCCCCGGCCTTGTCCCAGGCGGGACGGCCGGACACGAAATGATCCTCGATCACCCATTGCATGAAGGGCTCGGTTTCCAGCGACAGGGCGTCCTCGGCGCCCAGCAGCGCGGCCGCCCTCGCCCGGCCTTCGTCGGTCGCGGCCGGCACGATCCGGTCGACCATGCTGGAGGGAAAGGCGCCGTGGCCGGAAATCCAGTTGGCGAGTGCCGGATCGCGCGCTCCGGCCATCTCGATCACCAGGCGGCGGACGATCCGGCCGTTGGTCGGCAGGTTGTCGCAGCAGAGCACAGTGAAGGGTTCCATACCGAGGGCGTGGCGGCGGGCAAGGCCTTCCACGAGATAGCCGACGACGCCCACCGGTTCGCTCGGGTTGGCGAGGTCTGCGGCCACCGAAGGGTGGTTGCGGTCGAGGCCGCCGGTGCGGGGATCGAGGCCATAGGCCTTTTCGGTGACGGTGATCGTGACGATCCTGATCGAGGGGTCGACGAGGAGGGCCAGCAGTTCGTCGCGGTCTTCCACCGCCGAGATGCCGCCGATGATCGAGCCCACGACCTGGACGCTCTCGCCGGCACCGCTGCGGGTGACGACGGAATAGAGGTTGTCCTGGGCACGCAGGTCGCGGACGATGTCGAGCGAGCGGAGGCTGACGCCGACGATGCCCCAGTCGCCCGGTTCCTTGGCCAGCGCGAGGTCGTTGTAGACCGCTTGGTGGGCGCGATGGAAGGCGCCCAGTCCGATATGCAGGATGCCGGGCTTCAGGGTCTTCGGGTCGAAGGCCGGCCGGGTGACGGCACCCGGGAGCGTGGTGGAGGCTGACAGTCTATCCATGTTCACGACAATCCGTAGCTGGGGTGGGACAGGGCGCGTTCGATGCCGCGCAGTTCGGCAAGACCCTTGAGGCGGCCAATGGCGGGATAGCCCGGCTGCGCGCCGCGGGTCAGGTCATCGAGGATTTCCTGGCCGTGGTCCGGACGCATGGGGATCTCGTGATCCGTGCGGCCTTCCGCCCGGCGGCGCTGCTCTTCCTTCAAAAGCTCGGCGACGACCGCCACCATGTCGGTGTGGCCTTCCAGATGCTCGTCCTCGTAGAAGGAGCATGGGATCGTTTCATCGTCGCGATGGACATTGCGCAGGTGGACGAAATGAATGCGCGAGGCAAAACGCTTCGCCATGGCCGGCAGGTCGTTGTCGCCGCGCGCGCCGAGCGAACCGGTGCAGAAGGTCACGCCATTGGCGCGGCTGTCCACCGC
>JAEZHO010000207.1 GCA_023416545.1 Pseudomonadota bacterium | reverse complement strand
ATCGCGCTCGGGCTGCTGGTGCTCGACGGGCGGATTCTGGAGCGTCTCCGGGGCCAGGAAAGACCGGGGCGGATCGGCTAAAACCGCCTCGCCTCCTCACAATCTGTATCGCTTGGTAACAAGCGGCGACCCGATCTTAATGAATTATAAAGCAATATTAACGCCAGGTTTTGTTTATGATTTCAGTGTCTTACGCTGAAACGACATGAGAATTCCGGCCGCCCGCTGCTGCGCCGCAACACAGAAATCGCTTTCCAACGGCCGAAATTTCGACATAAACTCCTCCAGTCAACGCAAGGAGGCAGACATGGGACGTGTATACTCTCTTAATGTCCTCGTAGTCGGTGCAGCGTTTGTGTTCGTGGCTTCCATGCTCTTTATCTGAGCGCCACAATCTCTCCGCACCTGGACATATCTGGCATCCGTGACACTAGGATAAAAGTTTGACAGACTGGAAACGCAGCTCCCGCGAGCTGCGTTTTCTCATGCTGCGGCGCCTGCCTCCGCGCGTCGGGCGCGCCCCAGCAGCTCCAGCACCTGGTTGACCAGGCCGGACCGGTTCATCGTGTAGATGTGGAAGTCAGTCACGCCCCGGCCGATAAGATCGTCGATCTGTTCGGCGGCGACGTCGGCGGCCACCTTGGCGCGCTCCTCCGGCCTGTCCTCGTATCCCTCGAAACGCTTGTCGAGGAACGACGGGACGGAAGAGCCGCAGCGGCCGGCAAACCGCTTCAGCTGCGTCAGGTTCTGGATCGGCATGATGCCCGGCACGATCGGCATCGTTATGCCCGCCGCCCGCACCTTCTCCAGGTAGCGCTCGTAGAGGTCGTTATCGAAGAAGAACTGCGTCAGGGCGCGAGTGGCGCCGGCATCCGCCTTGCGTTTCAGCATGTCGATATCGGCGTCGAGATCCGCGCTTTCCGGATGCTTTTCCGGGTAGGCTGAGACCGAGATGTCGAAACTGCCGAGCCCGCGCAGCCCGCTCACCAGTTCGGCCGCGTTGGCATAACCCTCGCTGTGCGGCCGGTATTCGGTCCCGATGCCGCTTGCCGGATCACCGCGCAGCGCCACGATCCGGCTGACGCCGGCGGCGCGGAATTCCTCCACGACGCTGCGCGTCTCCTCACGCGAGGCATCGACGCAGGTCAGGTGCGCGGCGGTGGGAAGATCGGTCTCGCGGATGAGACGTCTGACGACCGCAAGCGTCGGCGCCTTTGTGGAGCCGCCGGCTCCATAGGTCACCGAGACGAAGTCGGGATTCCAGGCGCCGAGATCGAGGACGGCGTCCCACAGCTGGCCTTCCATCTCCGGGGAGCGCGGCGGAAAGAACTCGAACGAAATCCCGAAGGATCTCCGCAGCGAGGGCGTCGGTGTCATGGAGAAGGTCCTTTCAGGCCGGAGTCATTTCTTGGGATGCGGCGTCGTCGGCGATCAGCAGTCGACGGTCCCGGGCAAGCCATACGGTGGCCGTCAGCGACGGGCCGCCCTGCTTGTCCGCAGCGAGATCGACCACCTCCTGCACGTCGAGGCCGACCTTCTCGAGCCAGTCCGCCATCGTCTGGTGGGAAAAGCCGAGACGGACGTGAGCATGCTCATCCCGCAGGTATTCCAGGTTGTGAGGCGCGAGATCGACGATGAGCAGGCGCCCGCCGGGCCGCAGCACGCGCGCCGCCTCGGCAATCGCCCGTTCGGGCTGGTCGAGAAAGTGGAGGACCTGATGGATCGTGACGAGGTCGAAATCCTGTCCGTCCAGCGGCAGGTTGAGAATATCGCCCTGGCGCACCGAGGCCTTGACGATCCCAGCCTTGTCCAGGTTTGCGCGCGCTACGGAGAGCATGTCGCGGCTGGCGTCGATCCCGACGGCGCGGCGATAGACGTTGGAGAGCAGCTGGAGGATCCATCCGGTGCCGGTTCCGAGGTCGAGGAGCGAATCGACGGGATTGCGTCCCACGAGCTTCAGCATCGCCTTCTCGACCGCCGCGTCGCTCACCTGCAGGCGTCGTAGTTCGTCCCACTCGGTGGCATTGCGGCTGAAATAGTGCTGCGCCCGCTCCGCCCTCGCCTGCTTGACCGTCGCCAGGCGCTCCCGGTCGCGGGCAAGAATGGGGTCGTCCAGCGAAACCGCCGTCAGGAGCGTGCGGACCAGGGCCGCCGCCGTTCCGTCCCGCTTGAGCCGGAAATAGGCCCAGGCCCCTTCCTGGTAGCGCTCGATCAGGTCTTCTTCGGCGAGAAGCTTCAGGTGGCGGGAAATGCGCGGCTGCGACTGGCCGAGGATTTCGGTAAGATCGGTGACCGTAAGGTCGCCGGCGGCAACCAGCGCCAGGAGGCGAAACCTCGTCGGCTCGCCTGCGGTCTTCAGTACATCCACGAGGGTATCCAGGGAATGTCCCATCAAACCTATCCTTGCGATCAAGATATAAAGATATGTTTATATCTAATCGAAGAGCGTGGCAACCCTTAAAGCGGGGTTATGCAGGAAAGCAGAAGGGCGGCACAATGGCCGCCCTCCGCGCGTCGATGCTGAGATCAGAATTCCTGCCAATCATCCGATGGCGCCTGCGCCAGCGGTGTGCTTCCGGCAGCACGAGCCGCAGGACGAGTCCTGGCGGATATGGCGCGCGGGGCCGCGGTCGACTGCGCCGCGGTTGACGCACGCATCTGGCCTGCGACACCCCGCAGGTCCTGGACGGCGTCCCCGACCTTGAACTGCGAGAGAAGCGCGCTGAGAGCAGCGCTCTCCTGGGCGAGGCTGGCACCCGCCGCGTTCATCTCCTCAACCATCGCCGCGTTCTGCTGCGTCGCGTGGTCCATATGGTTCACGGCGGTGTTGACCTCGGTAAGCCCGGCCGCCTGCTCCTGCGCCGCCGTCGCAATGGCATCCATGTGCGTGTTGATCGCCTGCACGAGGTTCTCGATCACGCCGAGCCCCTCGCCCGTGTCGTTGACGAGACGGACCCCCTCGCCGACCGCGAGCGCGGAATTGCCGATCAGGCTCTGGATTTCCTTCGCCGCGTTGGCGGATCGCTGCGCCAGTTCGCGAACTTCCTGGGCAACGACCGCAAAGCCCTTGCCCGCCTCGCCCGCACGGGCAGCCTCGACGCCGGCGTTGAGGGCCAGGAGATTGGTCTGGAAGGCGATCTCGTCGATCACCGAGATGATCTGGCCGATCTGGCGGGACGAATGCTCGATGCGCTCCATGGCGGCAACGGCATTGCGGACGACCTTGCCGGACTGGTCCGCGCGCGCCCGGGCATCCCTGACGACCTCGCGGGCCTCCTCGGTACGGCGGGACGTCGCGTTGACGTTCGAGGTGATTTCCTCGAGCGCGGCGGCAGTCTCCTCCAGCGAGGCGGCCTGCTGTTCGGTCCGGCGCGAAAGATTGTCCGACGCCTCGGAAATCTCCCTGGAGCCGCCGGTCACCGTCGAGACGGATTTGCCGACGCTGGCGAGAGCCTCGCGCAACTGCGAGACAGACGTATTGAAGTCGTGGCGCAGCGGCTCGAACTGGGTGGCGAAAGGCTGCTCGATCTCGCACAACATGTCTCCGCCGGCCAGGCGCCGCAGCCCTGCGGCCAGCGCGCCGGTCGCCTGGTTGAGACGCTGCTCGGCCTCTTCTTCGGCTCGACGCTGCATCTCGACGCGATCGCGCTCCGCCTGTTCGCGGCTATTTTCCCGTTCGGCCTCGAGTTCGGCGTTGCGGATGGCCGCCTCCCGGAAGACCTCGACGGAACGCGCCATGCCGCCGATTTCGTCCCTGCGACCCACGAAGGGGATAGCACGGGCGGTATCGCCCTCGGCAAGCGTCTTCATGCGGTCGCCGATGCCCGTGAGGGTCCGCGAGAAGTTGCGCGTCACCGCCAAGCTGAGAGCAACCACGCAGGCGACGATGAAGAACATCGATCCCGCAAGTACGGTGAGATAGGTCGTCGCCGAAGCGAGCTTTTCCTGCACCATGTGGGTCATACGGTCGCCGGCCCGATCGATCAGCGCGGAAATGAATGCGCGCCGCTCGAGGTTCGCCTTCTCCCAGAGTTCAGCTTCGCCCGGTGCCGGCGTATAGGCTTCTTTGCGGCCATCAGCCCGCGAACGCGTTCCACCGCCTGGCCGGAAGAGCCGGCGAAGAAGCCGTCATATTCGGCAAGAATGTCGGCCGGGACCGATTCCCGAAACGGCGCGGTATAGGCACCGAGCAGACCTGCGCTGCGCATGAACATCCTGGTGGCGTCCATGCCGAGCGGCCCCTTGGCATATTCACCGGCCAGCCGGTTCAGCATCTGGTAGCCGTCGCCGACCTGCATCATGGCATAGTAACCGGCAGCGGCGCGAGCGAAGTCGCTGTCCTGGGACATCGCGCCGGCACGACGGGTGATCTCGGCACCGGCGGCGACAGCCGGCTGCAGGACCTGAAGGGCACTGATCGAGCTTGCGGTTCCCGCATCGACTTCCTGGCGGTAGCCCGGGATCTTGGCGAAACGGTTCTTGAAGTTCTCGACGAAGGCGGCAAGCGCCGGATCGTTGAAACCCGCCGTAACCACGTCACCATACGCCTTGAGAAGGGCATCCCGGGTCTCGTCGGTTGCCTTGCGCGCCGCCGCGCGCTGGTCCGGGGCAGCCCCGCTTTCGGCAGGAATGAGGACAGCGAGCTTGCCACCGGCTCTCGCGACGCGCTCCAGCAGAACCGCGTTCTGGGCAGCCGCCCGCTCCTCGTAGGCTTCGTAGGTCAGCCAGCCCCCGAACGTGATCGCGGCGGCGAGCGGCACGACCGTCAGGATTGCAAGGGATTGGCGAACGGAAAGGCGTTGTATGAATGACATGAAAACTTCCTCTGGGTCGTCCTCATGACGGCATGCTGCAGCCCCTCATCCACTGCATGCTCCTTGCTAGCCAAGGCTTACTAACAAATCTTTATGCAACTTTGGTCTCGACAGAGTCCCGCAGACGAAAACGGGCCACCCTCAGGCGGCCCGTCTCTGTGACTATAAGGGCGGAACCGGTCAGCGCGTCAGGCGCTTGTAGGTGACGCGCTTAGGATTGACGGAATCGGGGCCGAGGCGACGGATCTTGTCCTGCTCGTAGTCCTCGAAGTTGCCCTCGAACCATTCCACATGGCTGTCGCCCTCGAAGGCGAGGATATGCGTCGCGAGGCGGTCGAGGA
>JAEZHO010000137.1 GCA_023416545.1 Pseudomonadota bacterium | reverse complement strand
GCCGGCATCAACCGCATTCGCAGAAGTGCGATCAGCGAGCAACGCGTGTTGCTGGGCCATGCGCGCGATCACTTCGATGCCTTCGACGTGACGGGCGAGATGATCGCCGAGAGGTTCGGCGACCGCTTCGCCGCCATGAAGGTTCTGGGCGACCGCGTAACCCAGCACGACATCACTTCCGGTAACTCGATTGAAGCGCTGACCACCGGCGATGACGCCTATCAGGCTATGCTGCGGGCGATCGCCGAGGCCGAGAGGTCAATCCTCCTGGAGACCTACATCTTCGACCGGGACCGAGTGGGGCGGCGCTTCGTCGAGGCCCTGAGCGCTGCCACTGCCCGGGGCGTGACGGTGCGGGTTCTCATCGACGCGGTCGGCGCGCGATACTCAGTGCCGAGCGTGCTGGGAATGCTGCGCGAGGGCGGCGTCACGGTCGACGTCTTCAACGGCAACGTGATCTCCGGCCTGAGGCTGCCCTATGCCAACCTGCGTACGCACCGCAAGATTCTCGTCGTCGATGGCCGTATCGCATTCACGGGCGGTATGAATATCCGCGAAGCCTTTTCCGGTCAGTTCTTCGGGGCAAACAGTGCGCTGGACACGCATTTCAGGGTCACCGGCCCGGTCGTGGCGGACCTTTTCGCCATTGCCGCGTCGGATTGGCGCTTCACGAGCGGCGAGGTTCTGAACGACGAGGCGTGGCAGATCGCTCCGCCGACGAGCGAGCCGGGCCAGCCGGTGGCGATCCGCGCCGTGGCATCGGGTCCCGACAGAAGCATTGAAACCAACCACAAGATGCTGATGGGCGCCTTTTCTGTTGCCGGGCGCTCGATCCGAATAGCCTCGCCCTACTTCCTGCCCGACCGGGAACTGATCACCTCCCTGGTCACGGCGGCCCGGCGCGGCGTGCAGGTCGATATCGTGGTGCCAGAAGCCAACAATCTCAAACTCGTCGACCGCGCAATGACGGCGCAGTTCGACCAGTTGCTGAAGAACTACTGCCGGATATGGCGTGCCCCGGGCGCGTTCAATCATTCGAAGCTGATGGCGATCGATGGCCGCTGGGCTTTCGTCGGGTCGTCGAACCTCGATCCCCGCTCGCTTCGCCTCAACTTCGAGGTCGATCTCGAAGTAATGGACACTGCTTTCGCGCAAGGATTGGAACGAAGGATCGATGTTACGATTTCCTCCGCAAGACAGGTTACACTGGAGGGGCTGAAGAACATGTCATTCCCTTCCCGGCTGCTCGACCGCCTCCTGTGGCTGGGTTCGCCTTACCTGTAGGCCCGATCCATCAAGCTCGCGTCGGGCAATATTGACCGGCTCACCGCCCGGAGGACCATGCGGACGAAACGACAGACACTTCCAGCCAATATCCTCGCGTCCCTCCGCAACCGGAAGGGCCGCAAGGGTACCCCGTTTGCGCCCCCGGATGATGGCGAGGGCGTACTCATCGCATCCTACAACGTCCACAAATGCGTTGGAGTGGACGGCAAGTTCGATCCCTATCGGATCAAGGAGGTCATCAAGGAAATAGGAGCCGATGTCATCGCCCTCCAGGAGGCCGATACCCGGTTCGGCGAACGGCGCGGGCTGCTGGATCTCGACTGGCTGGAGCGGGAGACGGGTCTCCTGCCCGTTCCCCTTTCGAGGGCATCCAAGGCGCACGGGTGGCATGGCAACGTCATCTTCTTTCGGGAAGGCCTGGTGCGCGACGTTCATCCGGTCAAGCTCCCCGGGCTCGAGCCGCGCGGGGCCCTGATCACGGAACTCGAGTTCAAGGGTGGCAGTGCCCTGCGCGTCATCGCCGCCCACCTCGGGCTTCTGCACCGGTCGCGCCACCAGCAGACGCGCATGATCATCGATCTCCTCAACTCGCGAGAAGACCAGCCGACCGTCCTGCTGGGGGACCTGAACGAATGGCGGCTCGGCGACCGGTCATCGCTCAATACCCTGACTTCGGTCTTCGGCCTGCCGGCTGCGGTGCCGAGCTTTCCCTCCCGACTGCCGGTGCTGGCACTTGACCGCATCATGGCGAACCGGCCGGAGATCCTCGGTCCGGTAATGGCTCACGATACCCCGCTCGCCCGCCTTGCTTCGGACCACCTTCCCATCAAAGCTCGAATTCGCCTGCCGAATTCAGAGGGCGACGGCGGTCCGCAAACATTTAGTCATACTATTGAACCGGGCGGCTCGACGTCGTAAGGCAGCAGCCGATCGACGAAACAAGGAGCTGACCATGACCATCTATCAAAACCTCATCGCTGGCGAGTGGGTGGGCAGCGACGCCTCCAGCAACATCAGCCCCTCCGATACCAACGACGTCGTGGGTTCCTACGCCCAGGGCTCGGCCGAGGATGCAAAGCAAGCGATCGCCGCCGCCAAGGCAGCCTTCCCCAAGTGGTCCCAGTCGGGAATCCTCGAGCGTCACGGCATCCTGAAGAAGGCAGCCGACGAGATCCTGGCGCGCAAGGAAGAACTCGGCAAGCTTCTCGCCCGCGAAGAAGGCAAGACGCTTCCCGAAGCCATCGGCGAAACCATTCGCGCCGCCCAGATCTTCGACTACTTCGCCGGCGAAGCCCTTCGGCTGACGGGTGAAGTCCTGCCCTCCGCGCGGCCCGGGATCGGCGTCGAGATCACCCGCGAGCCGGTCGGCGTCATCGGCATCATCACGCCCTGGAACTTCCCGATCGCCATCCCGGCTTGGAAGATCGCCCCGGCGCTCTGCTACGGCAATACGGTCGTCTTCAAGCCGGCGGACCTCGTTCCGGGATGCGCCTGGGCAATCGTCGACATCCTGCATCGGGCCGGCCTGCCCAAGGGCGTCCTCAACCTCGTCATGGGCCGCGGCTCGGTCGTCGGCCAGGCCATGCTCGACAGCCCGGATCTAGCGGGCATCACCTTCACCGGTTCGACCGGCACCGGCAAGCGCGTTGCCCTTTCGTCCATCGAGCATAACCGCAAGTTCCAGCTGGAAATGGGCGGCAAGAACCCGATGGTGGTTCTGGACGACGCCGATCTCAACGTCGCCGTCGAAGCGGCAGCCAATTCCGGCTTCTTCTCTACCGGGCAGCGCTGCACCGCATCCTCCCGCCTCATCGTGACCGAGGGCATTCACGACAAGTTCGTCGCTGCGCTGACCGAAAGGCTCAAGACCCTGGTGGTCGACAATGCCCTGAAGCAGGGAACCCATATCGGACCGGTCGTCGACGAAAAGCAGCTTCAGCAGGACATGGAGTATATCGACATCGGTAAGAAGGAAGGCGCCAAGCTCGCCTTCGGGGGCGAGCGCATCGAGCGCGACACGCCCGGCTTCTACCTGCAGCCGACGCTCTTCACGGAAGCGACCAACCAGATGCGTATTTCCCGGGAGGAAATCTTCGGACCGGTTGCGAGCGTAATCCGCGTGAAGGATTACGACGAGGCGCTGGCTGTCGCCAACGACACTCCGTTCGGTCTCGCCGCCGGCATCGCCACGACCAGCCTCAAGTACGCAACGCACTTCAAGCGCAATGCCGAAGCCGGGATGGTCATGGTCAACCTGCCGACGGCAGGTGTCGATTTCCACGTGCCCTTCGGCGGTCGCAAGGCTTCCTCGTTCGGTCCTCGCGAGCAGGGGAAATACGCGGCCGAGTTCTTCACTGTGGTGAAGACTGCCTATACGTTGCCCTGATCAACGGTGCCGGTTGTCGGCGCCTCAACAGGGCCCGACATGACCAGCATCCAGATGATCGAAGCCGCACGCGACCGCCTTTCCGGTCGGGTGCGGCGCACTCCGCTACTTTCCTCTCCTTTTCTCGACGAGATTGCCGGACGCCGGGTCTTCGTGAAGCCGGAGTGCCTCCAGCATACCGGTTCGTTCAAGTTCCGGGGCGCATGGTCTGCCATCTCGGGCCTGGAGCCCGCGGTCAGGGACAGGGGCGTGATCGCCTTCTCTTCAGGCAATCACGCGCAGGGCGTGGCGCTCGCGGCCAGGCTCCACAAAATCCCCAGCCTCATCGTCATGCCGTCGGACGCCCCGCGCATTAAGATCGCCAATACCCGGGCCTTCGGCGCCGAGGTGGTTCTCTACGATCGCGCAACCGAGGACAGGGACGCAATCGGCGCCAGGATTTCGCAGGAGCGAGGCCTCACCCTCATCCGTCCCTTTGACGAGCCGCTGGTCATTGCAGGCCAAGGGACCACAGGCCTGGAGATCGCCGAGCAGGCAAGGGAAGAAGGTATCGAGACGGCGGATGTGCTCGTCCCCGCAGGCGGAGGCGGCCTGGCATCAGGCGTTGCGCTCGCTCTAGAAGCAAAGGCACCCGGGCTCAGGGTTCGGACATGCGAGCCGGTCGGCTTCGACGACTTTGCCCGTTCGCTCGAGGCGGGAAGCATCCAGCGGAATGCCCGCCAGACGGGTTCGATCTGCGACGCCATCGTCACGCCACAGCCCGGCAACCTGACATTCCCAATCCTCTCGCGCCTTGCCGGATCGGGGATTGCCGTCAGCGACGACGAGGCGCTCCAGGCGGTCGTGCTTGCCTTAACCCGGCTGAAGATCGCCGTCGAGCCGGGCGGCGCCGTTGCTCTGGCCGCCGCACTGTTCCACGGCGAGAGCCTCGGCGACACGGTCGTGGTGATCGCGTCGGGCGGCAACATTGACAGCGACGTGCTGGCCGAGGCCATCAGGCGATTCGGTTGAGCCGAGCCGCCTGACGGGTTGCTTCAGCTATTTTGTCGGAAGCCAGCTCTCGGCAAGCTCGACCCAAAGGGCCGCGCCGATCGGCAGGACGTCGTCGTTGAAATCGAACCGCGGATGATGAAGCGGCGGATCCTTTTCCGTCCGTTTCGTTCCCAGGAAGAAGTAGCTTCCAGGCGTTTCGGCCAGCATGTAGCCAAAGTCCTCGCTTCCCATCATCGGGCGCTGGACGTCGTGTACCTTTTCCGCGCCGACGACCCGCCTCGCCACCTGGCGGGCGAACTCTGTCTCCGCCGCATGGTTGACGGTCGGCTCGTAGCCCCGCTCGTATTCGATGGTCACCGACATTCCGTAGCTTGCCGCCTGGCCTTCGGCCACCGCGCGGATGCGCTCTTCCAGCAGGTCGCGAACCGTCGGGTCAAAGGACCGGATCGTCAGCAGCATTTCCGCCCGTTCCGGAATGACATTGCTCGCCTGGCCGGCATGGAAGGCGCCGACCGTCACGACGGCGGGGTCAAGCGGATGCAGGTTGCGCGACACCACGGTCTGAAGCGCCATGATGATGCTCGCCCCCGCAATGATGGGGTCGGCCGTCTCCTGGGGCTCGGCGCCGTGGCCACCCCGGCCGTTGACGACGATGCGGCATTCGTCGACCGCCGCCATGATCGGGCCGTCGCGCAGGTAGACTTCGCCGAAGGCAAGGCTCGGATCATTGTGAAGGGCAAACACGGCATCACAGGGAAAGCGCTCGAAAAGCCCGTCCTCGATCATCAGCCGGGCGCCGCCGAAGTTTTCTTCGGCCGGCTGGAAGATCAGGTGGATGGTGCCGTCGAAGTTGCGCCTCTCGGCCAGCAGCCGGGCTGCGCCGAGGAGCATGGTCATGTGGCCATCGTGGCCGCAGGCGTGCATCAAGCCCTCGGTCTTACTGGCATGGGCCGCGCCCGTTTCCTCGAGGATCGGCAAGGCGTCGATATCAGAACGGATGCCCACCGAGCGGTTGCTCGTGCCGTTTCGCAGCGTCGCCACGAGCCCGGTCTTCGACAACCCCCTGGTGACTTCATATCCGAGGGTCGTCAGCATTTCCGCGAGGTAATCGGAGGTTCCATATTCCGACAGTCCGAGTTCCGGATGCTGATGGAGATGATGCCGGATCGCCACCAGCTCCGGCATGTCGTTAGGGATATGGATCGTCATACTTCTCTTGCCTTCGTGAAACGATTACGCCCCTGCCGGGGTCACCGACACCCCATACCACGGCCATCCGCCAAGGTAAGCCCTTGGGCATGCGGCGCACTGACCATTCACGCTGCGTTCAGCCATTGCCTGCTAGAGAGCAAACAGCACAAATCCCTCTTCAGGCAGCCGCTGTTTGCAAAATCCATACTCCCCCCTATTTTCCCCGGTCTCGGAGACTTTCTGGTCCTCTGGGTGCCATGATCGGCACGAAGACGAACGAACTTTCCGGCAGGCATGCGCCCCGCGGCTCCAGATCGAAGCATAGACAGAAGAACCATGTCTTTTCACAGTACTCCGTCGACCTCCGTCCGCGACCCCGACGTCAAGCAGATCGATCACAATGATACGATCCGCGCGGCCTACATGAAGAACGAGGAACTGCGGGATCTGGGCCAGGCCTTCGGACGCGACGAACTACAGCGCCTTCCCGAGTTCGCGCCCTTCGAGTTCTACGGGCGCCACCGCTCGAACGAAAAGGACATCCTTCGGGTTTACCGGACGATCGCCGCCGACGTCGATGCGGGCGCGGCCATTACCCCGGCCGCCGAGTGGCTGATCGACAATCACTATATCGTCGAGGAGGCCATCCAGGAGGTCCGGCGCGATTTTCCGCGCCGGTTCTATCGCCAGCTTCCCAGGGTGACGATCGGCGGCCACGCCATGCCGAGGGTGATGGCGCTGGCCTGGCTCTATGTCGCCCATACCCACAGCACCGTCTCCAAGGAAGCGCTGGCGGCGCTCGTCGAGGGGTTCCAGGAGACCGAGCCGCTTCAGATCGGGGAATTGTGGGCGCTGCCGTCCATCCTCCGCTTCGTGCTGATCGAGAACCTGCGCCGGATCGCCGTGCGGGTGGACAAGTCGCGACGCATGCGGATCAGGGCAAACGAACTGGCGGACCGGATCATCCGGCTGAACGACGAAGATGCAAGCGCCGGCGTCCTGAAGGACATGGAACCCTTCGCGGCGGACCACACCTTCGCGACACAGTTCTTCTACCGGCTTCGCAATGCCTCCCAGACATCCAGCTTTGCGGTGTCCTGGCTGGACGAGCGGCTGCAGAAGGCCGGCACGGATGCCGAAGAGGTCATGATGGCGGAGCACAACCGCCTTGCCTCCGGCAACGTGACCATGGGCAATATCATCAAGAGCCTGCGCGAGATCGACGACACGGAATGGAGCGTCTGGTTCGAGGACGTGTCGCATGTCGACCGGATCTTCCGCGAAAGATCGGACTACGAGGAGCTCGATTTCGGCTCTCGAAACAGCTACCGCAACCGCGTGGAGCAGTTGGCCCGCCGCTCGGAGAAGACCGAGATCGAGGTGGCCCGGACGGCCATCGAGCTTGCCGCCGACGAAGACCGTGGCGGTGCAGGCGAGGGTGAAAACAATATCGGCGCCTTCCTCGTCGGACGCCGCCGGAAGCAGCTGGAGGCCGTCGTCGGCTACAGGCCGCCGCTCCTGCAGCGCAGTGTCCGCCAGATCAGGCGCCTCCATTGGCTGGCCGTGGCAATCCCGGTTATCGCGCTGACGCTTCTCGCCATGGCCGTGGTCGGCTGGTTCCTTTCCGACGCCGGGATGCCCGGACCGCTGATTGCGCTGTTCCTCGTGATGTTCGCGCTGCCGGCTTCCGAGGGAGCGACCGGACTATTCAATACGCTCGTCACCTATTTCGTGAAACCTGCCCGGCTTGTCGGCTACGAGTTCAAGGATGGCATCCCCGAGGATGC
>JAEZHO010000030.1 GCA_023416545.1 Pseudomonadota bacterium | reverse complement strand
GCTCTTCCCTCGTTCCATCCGTGGAAGCGCTGGCCGCGGGTGATCAGCATCGCGTCCCCGGGCTCCATCGTCCTGCGGTCCCCGTCGATCAGGTATTCTCCGCGTCCGCCAAGGCAGATCACCAGGTCCTCGACCGGATTGATCTTCTCGATCCTCCAGGTTCTCGAATGCTCCATCCGGATGGTCGCCCGGGTCATCGTCAACGCAAGCGCCGAAGGGGGAATGCTGGAAAGGATGCCACCTTCGATTTCGTCCATCTTTTTCCCCATGATCGTTTATTTATTCTGGTCGAGAATTCGGGTTAAGTCACCGTCACACTGCTCGGAGGAGCGGAATTTTGATCTGGGAGGAGATCAGAAGGTGGTTGCGGGACCTGCATGTCCCGATGCCCCTGCTGGTCCGGGAGCTGTGATTTGTACGAAAACGTGATTCGTCACGGCGCTGTCCAGGCCATGTCCGGATGGTCGCGATGAAGGGGCAGCGGCTGCTTGGATACGGATATCTGACGCCATACCTGATCGGCCTGGTGGTATTCACCGCGGTGCCCTTCCTGACCTCCCTATATCTCAGCTTCACCAAATACGACCTGATGAACACGCCGATATGGACGGGACTGTCCAACTACGAGCGCCTGTTCACCCGCGACCGGACCTTCACCAAGTCCCTGAATGTCACGCTGATCTACGTATTCCTGACGGTGCCGCTGAAGCTTGCCTTCGCGCTCTTCATCGCCGCGATCCTCAATTACAGGCTGAAGTTCATCAACCTGTTCCGCACGGCCTTCTACGTGCCGTCCATCCTCGGCGGATCGATCGCGATCGCGGTTCTCTGGCGCTACCTCTTCGCCACCGAGGGGCTGGTCAACATGGCGCTCGCCGGCGTTGGACTTGCTCCGGTCGACTGGTTCGGCGACCCGACCAATGCGCTCTTCACGATCACGCTTCTTCGCTGCTGGCAGTTCGGCTCGGCCATGGTCATCTTCCTCGCCGCGCTCCAGTCGATCGACAAGTCGCTCTACGAGGCCGCTGCCATCGATGGCGCGGGCAAGGTGACCACGTTCATCTTCATCACCCTGCCGCTGCTCACTCCGGTGATCTTCTTCAATCTGGTGATGCAGATGGTCCAGGCATTCCAGGAGTTCAACGGCCCCTACATCATCACGCAGGGCGGCCCCCTGAAGTCCACCTATCTTCTGCCCCTCTACATCTACGAGGAGGCCTTCAAGAAGTTCAACATGGGCTACGCCTCGGCGATCGCCTGGGTGCTCTTCGTCATCATCACGGTCCTGACCCTCGTCGCATTCTGGTCGTCCAGGAAGTGGGTCTATTACGCCGGCGACAAGAGGAACTGACCATGGCTGACCTTCACCTCGACAAGGCGGCCATGGACGCTTCCGATGAAGTGGCGGCGACCCGTCGCGCCAGATGGGACCTGGTCTCCGCGACCATTCGCTACGCGCTGCTGTTCGGCGTCGGCTTCCTCATGCTCTATCCGCTGATCTGGTTGGTCGGCGCGAGCTTCAAGACGAATTCGGAGATCTTCTCGGGCGCCGGTTTCCTTCCCGAAAACCCGACGCTGGACGGTTACGTCAAGGGGTGGCAGACCTCGACACCCTACACGTTCGGCCGCTTCTTCTGGAACTCCTTCCTGATTATCCTTCCCAAGGTGATCGGCACGGCGATTTCCTGCACCATGGCTGCCTATGCCTTTGCCCGTTTCGACTTTCCCTTCAAGAAGATCCTGTTCGGCTCGGTCATCGCGCTGCTGCTTCTCCCGAACGTCGTCACCCGCATTCCGCAATACATCCTGTTCCGCGATCTCGGCTGGCTCGACACCTTCCTGCCGCTCTGGGTGCCGTCGGCGCTTGCGGGCGATGCCTTCTTCATCTTCATGCTCGTGCAGTTCCTGCGGTCGCTCCCGCGGGACATGGAGGAGGCGGCGCGTGTCGACGGCGCCAACAGCCTCCAGACCCTCGTCTACATCGTCGTGCCGATGCTGGCGCCGGCGCTGATCTCGGTCTGCCTTTTCCAGTTCATGTGGACGATGAACGATTTCCTCGGCCCGCTGATCTACATCTCCTCGGTCGACAAGTACCCGGTGAGCCTCGCTCTCAAGCTCTCGATAGACACAACCGAAGCCTTTGAATGGAACCGCATCCTGGCGATGTCGGTGCTGACGATCGCCCCTGCGCTGATCGTCTTCTTCGCCGCCCAGCGGTACTTCATCGAAGGCATCTCCGCTGGAGGCAGGAAAGGCTGACATGGCACGCGTTCAACTCAGAAACCTGGAAAAAGTCTACGGTGGCACGCTGAAGGCGGTCCACGGCATCAATCTCGATGTCAGGGATGGCGAGTTCATGGTGCTCGTGGGTCCGTCGGGCTGCGCGAAGTCGACGACGCTGCGGATGATCGCCGGGCTGGAGGAAATCAGCGGCGGCGAGATCATCATCGGCGACCGTCGCGTCAACGACCTGCCGCCGGCCAAGCGCTCGATCGCCATGGTATTCCAGAACTATGCGCTCTATCCGCACATGAAGGTCAGGGGAAACCTTGCCTTCGGGCTGCGGATCGCCGGCCGGCCTCGCGCCGAGATAGACGCCGCCATCGACCACGTCGCCCGTATCCTCGAAATCGAGCCCCTGCTCGACCGGCTGCCGAAGCAGCTGTCGGGCGGCCAGGCGCAGCGCGTTGCCCTTGGGCGGGCCCTGATCAAGAAGCCGGGCGTATTCCTCTTCGACGAACCGCTCTCCAACCTCGATGCCAAGCTGCGCGCCTCCATGCGTGTCCGCATTACCGATCTTCACCGGCAGCTCAAGGCGGACGGGTTGTCGTCCACGGTCGTCTACGTGACCCATGACCAGACCGAAGCCATGACGATGGGAGACAGGATCTGTGTCATGGAGGCAGGGCGCATCATGCAGGTGGCGACGCCGAAGGAACTCTACAACAATCCCGCCAACCTCTTCGTCGCCGGCTTCATCGGGATGCCCGAGATGAACCTCATGGACGGCGCGATGGAGGGAAGCGAGTTTGTCGTGGGCAGCCAGCGACTGCCGATGGGAGGCGACCTTTCTGGCCGTCTCTCCGGCCGGCCCCAGGAGGTCGTTCTCGGCATCCGACCCCAGCATTTTAGCCTCGCCGACCGTGGTCCGGCGCTGAAAGCGCGGCTGACGAACGCCGAGTTCATGGGCCACGAAGTCTATCTCCATGCCGATTGCGAGGGGCATCGCCTGGTCAGCGTCGTGGGAGCCGCGGAATTCGACGGGCTCGGGCGGCAGGACGTCATCCAGCTCCGTCCCGATTTTTCCAGCATGCACATTTTTGACAAATCCGACGGCCGCAACGTCTCGCTGCGAGGAGGCAGCATGGCGGCCTGAACCAGAGGAGGAAAGCATGACCAAACGTAGGTACTCATCCGTGCTCGCAAGCACGGCTCTTGTCACCCTCGGTCTCACGACCTTTGCCGAGGCCGCGGATTTGCGGATGTCCTGGTGGGGCGGCGAAAGCCGTCACGTGGCGACCCAGAAGGCACTGGATGCCTGTGGCGACAAGCACGGACATACCGTGAAGGGGGAGTTCACCGGCTTCGACGGCTATCTCGAGAAGCTCACCACCCAGATGGCCGGGCGGACGGAAGCCGATATCGTTCAGGTGAACTGGCCCTGGCTGCCGCTGTTTTCCAAGAACGGCGACGGCTTCGCCGATCTGCGCAACCTGAAATCCCTCGACCTGTCGAACTGGACGGACGCCGAGCTGGAATCGAGCTCGATGAACAATGTCCTGCAAGGCATCCCGGTCTCGACCACGGGCCGCGTCTTCTTCTTCAACACGACGACGTTCGACAAGGCCGGGGTCCCCGTCCCGACGACATGGGAAGAATTGCGCGCCGCCACCAGGACCATCAAGGAAAAGCTCGGCGAGGGCCATTACACCTTCAACGCGGTCAAGGAGACGGCCCAGCTGGTGACC
>JAEZHO010000420.1 GCA_023416545.1 Pseudomonadota bacterium | reverse complement strand
GAGCGGCCAGTTCGAGAGAACGCTCCATCTGCTGTCGGGCCAGCACATATTCTTTACCCGCATCGGGGACTTCCGGGCTGCGCTGGAATGCGCCGAGCACTGCTTGAGAGTATGCCGGGCTGAGGGTGACCCCGCCGGGATCGCGACCGCCGAATGGATGGTGGGCTGTTCCTATCATCTCATCGGAGACCAGGCGAAGGCGCTGGAATTTACCGAGCGCGGCTTTGACACTGTGCCCCTGTCTTCGCCACGGGACACGCGATACTTCGGCTACGATCACCAGATCAGAGCGTTGATCGTGCTCGTACGAACCCTGTGGCTGCGCGGCAAGCCGGAAGAAGCAAGACGGGTGGCCGAAACGGCCATCTCCGAGGCGGTGCGAAAGAACAGCCAGATCGACCTCTGTATCGCTCTGCTGTACGTCTGCACGATCGCGATTTGGGATCGGGATGCTGAAACGGCAGACGCAAGGGCGCAGCGGCTTCTCGAGGTCGCTGCGCGCAATTCGCTGAAGCCGTACGAGATGGTGGGCCTAGCCCTCGCAGGCCAGGTCGACGTCCTGTGTAATCGCCTGGACAGCGGCATCGAAAAGCTTCAGGCCGCGATCGCCTATCTGGAGGCCGAAGAACACCACATCCTGACGCCGGTCTTCCTGGGGAGCCTCAGCGATGCTTTCAGCAGATCGGGCAGGATCGACCGGGCCAAACGACTGATCGACGTCGCCATAGAGAGAGCCCGGCGAGGGTCGGGCTCATGCCATCTGCCCGAGCTTTACATTCTCGCCGGTCAGATCGAGGGCCGAGACCCCAGCGCTCCTGCGGGCAGGATGGTTGAGTGGTTTCAGGAGGCACGTGCAGTCGCACGGCGACATTCAGATGTACATCACGAGCTTGAGGCGTCGTTGGAACTGCTGAAGCAGGGGCAACGGATGCATCAGGAACTGGCAGTGCTCATGGCCTCGGTCGCGCTTAACGGCACGTCGCGCTGTCTGACGGAGGCCCGGGCGCTGCTGCGAGTCCCCGACGTCCGACTGGCAATGAAAGAGCCGTGCGAGCGAGCCTGTAGAGGCACCCGGAGGAAAAGCGATGTCAACTTGGCGTAGAGGTCTGCTTTCCGTATTCATGCTGACGTCGAGCTTCGCGTCGGCCGAGGCCCGCGATATCTCCTTCTCGCTCGGCCATCCCCCAGGTTCAATCTTTGCACGAGGGGCCGAAACCTTCGCAAGGACTCTGGAAGAAGAAACCGGTGGCCTCGTCAAAGCGCGCATTTTTCCGATGTCGCTGCTTACCATGGCCGAAACCTCCGCCGGGATCAGGGATGGCCTGGCCGACATGGGCGCCGTCATGGTCACCTATCATCCTGCCGAATATCCTCACACCAACTTCATTCTCGATTCATCGCTCCTGATCGGTGCCGCTCCCGGCGACACGCCGGTGGGCGCGGCCTATGCCGCTGCGGTCACGGAGTTCATCCATACCAGATGTCCCGAATGCATCAGCGAGTTCCTGCGACAGAACCAGGTGTTCCTTGGAGGTGCAGGAAGCTCGCGCTATGCGCTGAACTGCAGCAAGCCGATCTCGTCCGCGGCCGAGATCGGCGGCGCGAGATTAAGGGTCGGCGGTGCAAGCTGGGCGAGGTGGGCCGGAGCCGTCGGAGCGTCGCCGGTGACCATGGCCGGCGACGAGACGCTTCAGGCCCTCAGCCAGGGCCTGATAGATTGCGTCGTCCTGTCGATACCCGATATCCAGACCTTCGGCCTCGTCTCGGCGGTCAAACACATAACCCGGGATGTGCCGGGAGGGGTTTATGTTGCATCCTTTGCCAATGTGAACCGGGACAGGTGGCTGGCATTCACGCCACAGGAAAAGGCCGCCATGGTGAAGGGGGTTGCTCGTGGTGCGGCCGCCACAAGCTGGGCCTATCACCAGGATGAGCAGCGAGTACTCGACCGCTTTCGTCAGAACGGAGGCCAGGTCTATCACTCTGACCAGGCGCTCCTCGATCTCACCGAGAATTTCATGGAAGAGGACCTGGCTGCCCTGGCGTCGATCTATGAAGGGCGGGGTGTGACCCGT
Source organism: Pseudomonadota bacterium (assembly GCA_023416545.1). Classification (GTDB taxonomy): domain Bacteria; phylum Pseudomonadota; class Alphaproteobacteria; order Rhizobiales; family Rhizobiaceae; genus Neorhizobium. The sequence continues at coordinate 1,458 of JAEZHO010000420.1, read as the reverse complement.
GCGGCCGAGATGCAAAAGGACTTCCGCGAGATCATCGAGCGATGGCTGGTTCTTACAGGCGGGCTCACCTCCGAGGAAGAACTCGCGGATCTCTACATGTTGGAGCTGTTCTCCAAGCTGGATTTGACCGACGCGCTGCCTTCGGTCAATGCGCAATGATGCGCGCGAAAGCTGATCGGCTCCTGTCCATGCTGGTAAATCTTGGCGCCGTTGTCGGAGGGATCGGGATCTTTCTGATGATGCTGCACATTACGTGCGATGTTGCCCTGCGTACCGCCTTTGGCATGGGACTCCCGGGTACCTTCGTCGCCGTCTCGCAATATTACATGCTGGCCGCCAGCTTTGCTCCGCTCGCACTGGCACAGAAGCAGAGGGCCCACATATCGGTCGAAATTCTCGACGGGTTTATCCTACCCCACCGGGTCAGATTTCTCGACATCGCCATCCTCCTCCTGATTTGGATCGTGATGTCTGTGCTGGCTGTCCGCACCATGACCGAGGCGATAGAGGCGTGGCGCCTGCGAACCGCTCATATTGATGGAAACCACCTTATTCCCACATGGCCGGGATATTTTTTCCTGCCGTTCGGGACGGGCATCATGGCGTTGCTGGCCTTTGCCCGACTGCTTGAAGCCCTGCGAAACCGGCGAGCCAGATGAATATCGGTGACGCCAACATCGGCCTGATATCGCTGGCTGCGGTCGTCGTCGCGATCCTTTTGAAAGTTCCGGTCGGCATCGCTCTCTTGACAACCTCCTACCTGGGCCTGTGGTGCCTTTCGGGGTGGAGCGTTGCCTGGGGGACCCTCGGCATCATTCCCTACAATTTCGCGGCAAGCTGGATACTCAGCTCCCTTCCGATGTTCCTCTTGCTCGGCTTTATCTGCCAGCACATGCAATTATCGAATGAGCTTCTCAAGCTCGCCACGATCCTGCTGTCGCGAATACCGGGCGGCCTCGCCATCGCCGCCGTCCTTGGCGCCTCAGCCTTCGCGTCGATATGCGGCTCGTCGATTGCCTGTTCGGCAACGATAGGCCGCGTAGCCGTTCCGGTGATGCTTGACGCAAAATACGATGCGCAACTTGCCGCCGGCACGGTCGCAGTTGCCGGCACGGTCGGGGCATTGATCCCGCCCTCGATCATCCTGATCATCTACAGCGTGTTTGCCCAGGTTTCCGTGACCGAACTGTTCTTGGGAGGGCTGTTTGCGGGCGTCCTGACGGCGATCGGATATGTCGTCGTCATCCTGGTCCGTGTACGTCTGCAACCCCATCTCGCACCCGCTGCCGATGCTTCCTTCACCGCCCGCGAGAGGGTGGTGGCGACCCTCGGTTGCTGGCATCTGCTGTTGCTGGGTGGCGTCGTTCTTGCCGGAATACTGGGTGGTTTCCTGACGCCGACCGAGGCGGGCGCAGTCAGCGTCGCGCTTGCCTGCGTCATTGCAATTTACAAGAGGAC
>JAEZHO010000410.1 GCA_023416545.1 Pseudomonadota bacterium | reverse complement strand
CGCAACCTTCGCTATGGCATCATGCTCGGCCAGCAGACGCATAATGGCGGGAGCGGTGATCTGGTAGAGGGCGCATTCGCGGCCGCCGTCGCCGCCGAGCTCGGCAGGAGCCGCGGCGTCGACCTGCCGATCACCAATGCCGTTGCCGACATCATCGCCGGGGAACTTGCCATCCCCGAGGCAGTGGAGCGGCTGATGACGCGTCCAATCACAACCGAATGACCAACGGAGAGAATTTCCGATGCTTTTCGCCTTCCTCTGCACGGACAAGCCCGGCCACCTCAATGTGCGGATGGACACGCGTCCCGCGCATCTGGAGCACCTGAACACGCTGAACGCCGACGGCATCCTCAAGATGGCCGGCCCATTCCTCGACGACGACGGCAAGCCGAACGGAAGCCTGGTGATCGTCGAAGCCGAAGACATCGCGGCCGCGCGAGCGCTTGCCGAGGCGGACCCCTATTACCAGGCCGGCCTTTTCGAGAAGGTCGAGGTGAAGCCCTATAACTGGGTCTTCAACAAGCCGGAGGCCTGAGGCGATGGCGTACTGGCTTTTCAAGTCCGAGCCGAATGTCTGGTCCTGGGAGATGCAGAAGGCCAAGGGCGAGGCCGGCGAGGAGTGGACGGGGGTTCGCAACTACCAGGCGCGAAACAACATGCGGGCGATGAAGCTCGGCGACAAGGGCTTCTTCTACCACTCCAACGAGGGGCTGGAGATCGTCGGGATCGTCGAGGTCTGCGCCCTCAGCCATCCGGATTCGACGGCCGGTGACGACGCACGATGGGACTGCGTCGATATCCGCGCCGTCTGCGACGTGCCGAAGCCGGTGACGCTGAAGGACATCAAAGCGAACCCGAAGTTCGAGACCATGTCGCTGGTGACGTCGATGCGGCTGTCGGTGCAGCCGGTCACGGAGGAAGAGTATCTCGAGATCTGCCGGCTCGGCGGCGTGGACAATCCTCCCCGTTCGCCGGAGTGATTCAGGTGTGAAAACCGCTCCTCGCAGCTTCATCCTCGACAACACCGCGTTGCAGGCGCCGCCGCACGTGCCGGAAATTCGCCTGCAACTGGCCGACGAGGCTCATGATCTCTGGCTGAAGACCGAGGAGGAACTCAAGGAAATCGGCCTGCCGCCGCCCTTTTGGGCCTTTGCCTGGGCCGGCGGGCAGGGGCTGGCGCGCTACGTGCTCGATCACCCGGAAGTGGTGCGCGGGCGGCGTGTGCTGGATTTCGCGACGGGTTCCGGACTGGTGGCGATCGCCGCGGCGCTTGCGGGGGCACGGGAAGTTCTCGCCGCAGATATCGATCCGTGGGCCGGCGATGCCGTCGCCCTCAATGCGGCCGCGAATGGCGTCGAGATCCTCTTCTCCGGCGACAACCTGATCGACTCGGCCGTGCAGGTCGACGTTTTTCTCGCCGGCGACGTCTTCTACGACCGGAGCTTCGCCGATGCGCTCATGCCGTGGTTCACCGGGTTGGCTGAGCGGGGCGTCGATGTCCTCGTCGGCGATCCGGGGCGAAGCTACCTGCCTCGTGAGCACCTGGAGGAACTTGCCGTCTACCAGGTGCCTGTCACCCGGGCGCTGGAGGACAGCGAGGTCAAGCGGACCACCGTCTGGCGTCTCGTCCCGCCGTCGGGTCCGGATAGCAGGATCTAGTCGTTCATCCGGATCACGCAGACACCCGATTCGTAGGAACAGGGATCGGGGAAACCGTACGGGGCGGAAGGGCTGCCGACATGGAGGATGGTGGCCTTGGGCAGCAAGACCGGCGACCGGGACCTGAGATTTCCCGGGTTCATCACCCAGACGGATCGGCTGAACGTAGCTGTTCGCGGTACCCGCATGACGGGGCTTGTATAGCCGAGCGGCCGGGAGGTTCCGTAGTGACGATGATGGCCCAGCCCACGCGAGGAAGCGCCCCATCCGTCGCCGGCTAAGGAAGGTCCGGCCGCAACTGCGCCGAGAAAGGAAACAAGAGCGGCCAAAGCCATGCGGTTCGAGGTCATCATGACCCTCCGGTTCTAGCGTTAACGGTAGGTTAACACAGTTGTCCTAGGGAGTCGTGAGGGCTGTGGGACGAATGCAGGATCTGGTTAATCTGCGGGGCGCGGGAAGCGGGAATTGAGGGGTTTCGACCCCAATCGATTTAAATTTGAAATCCGTTTGAATTCGCTTGTCGTAGGACATATCGGGCATTAAACCACGCTCCGTGATGCAATGCACATTTCCTCGGCATGGTGCATTGGCGGGTGCAATGCTCGCAAGCCGCTTCAACGCCGCGAGGTCCTGATGGCGAACGTGACAAAAAACCGGCCCCTGTCGCCGCATCTGCAGGTCTATAAATTCATTCCCACCATGGCCATGTCGATCCTGCACCGCATTACCGGTGTGGCGCTCTATTTCGGCATGATCCTCGTGGTGGCCTGGCTGGTCGCCGCCGCGTCCGGCGAGGAAAGCTTCAACCAGGCCAATGCGCTGTTTGGTTCGCTGGTCGGCCAGATCATCCTCTTCGGCTTTACCTGGGCATTGCTTCATCACCTCCTGGGCGGCCTGCGCCACCTGATGTGGGATCTCGGCTACGGTTTCGAGAAGGAGTTCTCGACCAAGCTCGCCAAGGCCAACCTTGCCGGTTCGATCGCCCTTACGATCCTCGTCTGGATCATCGTGGTCATGGTTCGCTGAGGAGTAAGATCATGGATATGCGCACGCCCCTCGGAAAAGTCCGGGGCCTCGGTTCTGCCAAGAGCGGTACCGATCATTTCTGGAAAGTCCGCACCACATCGGTCGCGCTCGTTCCGCTCGTCATCTTCTACATCGTCTTCCTGATCATGTACGTGGGCCGCCCCTATGAAGAGGTGATCGGCGCGCTGGCCAATCCGTTCGTCGCGGCGATCAATGCGCTCGCGGTGCTGGCGACGGTCATTCACATGCGTCTTGGAATGGAAGAAGTGATCCAGGACTATGTCCATAGCGAGGGGATGAAGATCGCTCTTCTCATCCTCAACGCTTCCTTCTCGCTTCTGCTCGGCGGTCTCTGTCTTATCGCCGTCCTGAAAATCGCATTTGCAGGATAAATCCGCCATGGCATCGATTACTCCCATCGCGCAGGGGACATCCCAGACCGGCAAGGCCTATACCTATGTGGACCATTCCTACGACGTGATCGTCGTGGGTGCGGGCGGAGCGGGCCTCCGCGCCACGCTCGGCATGGCGGAGCAGGGTTTCAAGACCGCCTGCATCACCAAGGTATTCCCGACGCGGTCCCACACGGTCGCGGCACAGGGTGGCATCGCCGCCTCGCTGCAGAACATGACCCCGGACTGCTGGCAGTGGCACCTTTACGATACCGTGAAGGGTTCCGACTGGCTGGGCGACGTCGACGCCATGCAGTATCTGGCCATGGAAGCGCCGAAGGCGGTCTACGAACTCGAGCATTACGGCGTGCCCTTCTCCCGTAACGAGGAAGGCAAGATCTACCAGCGGCCGTTCGGCGGCCACATGCAGAACTACGGCGCGGGCCCGCCGGTGCAGCGCACCTGTGCCGCCGCCGACCGTACGGGCCACGCGATCCTGCACACGCTCTACGGCCAGTCGCTACGCAACAACGCCGAATTCTTCATCGAGTATTTCGCGCTTGACCTGATCATGTCCGATGACGGTCGCTGCACCGGCGTCGTCGCCTGGAACCTCGATGACGGCACGATCCATCGCTTCGCCGCCAAGATGGTGGTGCTGGCGACCGGCGGTTACGGGCGCGCCTACTTCTCCGCCACGTCGGCGCATACATGCACCGGCGACGGCGGCGGCATGATTGCCCGTGCGGGACTGCCGCTCCAGGACATGGAGTTCGTCCAGTTCCACCCGACCGGCATCTACGGCTCGGGCTGCCTGATCACCGAAGGCGCGCGCGGCGAGGGCGGGTACCTCGTCAACTCCGAAGGCGAGCGCTTCATGGAGCGCTATGCGCCCTCCGCCAAGGATCTTGCGTCACGCGACGTTGTTTCGCGCTGCATGACGCTGGAAATCCGCGAGGGCCGCGGGGTGGGCAAGAACAAGGATCACATCTTCCTCCATCTCGACCACCTCGATCCGGCCGTTCTGCACGAGCGCCTGCCGGGGATTTCCGAGAGCGCGAAGATTTTCGCCGGCGTCGACGTGACCCGCGAGCCGATCCCGGTCCTGCCGACGGTCCACTACAACATGGGCGGCATCCCGACCAACTTCTGGGGCGAAGTGCTCAACGCGGACAGCGAAAACCCGGGTCGCATCGCTCCGGGCCTGATGGCTGTCGGCGAAGCGGGATGCGCCTCGGTACACGGCGCAAACCGACTCGGTTCGAACTCGCTGATCGACCTTGTCGTCTTCGGACGCGCGGCCGCCATCCGGGCGGGCGAGGTCATCGACAAGGCGGCGCCTGTTCCGGCCCTCAACACGGCCGCATGCGACCGGATCATGGACCGGTTCGACCGGCTGCGGAACGCCAACGGCGGAACGCCGACTGCTGTCCTTCGCGACAAGATGCAGCGGACCATGCAGGAGGACGCCGCCGTCTTCCGGACCCAGGAATCGCTTGAATCGGGCTGTCGCCGCATGTCGGCGATCTGGAGCGAGCTTAAGGACATCAAGGTCACCGACCGCTCGATGATCTGGAACTCGGACCTCGTCGAGACGCTGGAACTGGAGAACCTGATGGCGAACGCCATCACGACCGTCTACGGCGCCGAGGCCCGCAAGGAGAGCCGCGGCTCGCATGCCCGCGAGGACTATACGGAAGGTCCGTTCGCCGGCCGCGACGACGTGAACTGGCGCAAGCACACGCTTGCCTGGGTCAACGACGCCGGCGACGTGAAGCTGGACTATCGCCCGGTTCATACCGAACTCATTGCCGACGGCATCGATCCCGCCAAGATCGAGCCCAAGGCCCGCGTCTACTGATCCCGAGAGGAACTGGACATGGTTGAACTCGCCCTCCCCAAGAACTCTCAGATGACCGAAGGCAAGGTCTGGCCGAAGCCGGAGGGTGCCACGAACCTCCGCGAGTACCGGATCTATCGCTGGAACCCGGACGACGGCCAGAATCCGCGGATCGACACCTACTATGTGGACGTCGACAATTGCGGGCCTATGGTTCTCGATGGTCTTCTCTACATCAAGAACAACGTCGACCCGACGCTGACGCTGCGGCGCTCCTGCCGTGAAGGCATCTGCGGCTCCTGCGCGATGAACATCGACGGCGCCAACACGCTCGCCTGTACCAAGGGCATGGAGGACATAAGCGGTACCGTGAAGGTCTATCCGCTGCCCCACATGCCGGTCGTGAAGGACCTCGTGCCGGACCTGACTAACTTCTACGCCCAGCACCGCTCCATCGAGCCGTGGCTCAAGACGGTTTCGCCGCCGCCTGCCAAGGAGTGGAAGCAGAGCCACGAGGACCGTCTCAAGCTCGACGGGCTCTACGAGTGCATTCTCTGCGCCTGCTGCTCGACGTCCTGTCCGAGCTACTGGTGGAACGGCGACCGCTATCTCGGTCCGGCCGTCCTCCTGCAGGCCTACCGGTGGCTCATCGACTCGCGTGACGAGGCGAAGGGCGAACGGCTCGACAACCTCGAGGACCCGTTCCGCCTCTATCGCTGCCACACGATCATGAACTGCGCGCAGACCTGTCCGAAGGGGCTTAATCCCGCCAAGGCGATCGCAGAGATCAAGAAGATGATGGTCGAGCGCCGGCTCTAGGGGGAAATGCGGCGGACCATCGCTTGATGTTCGGTCGACTTGGCCCATTTTGCCAATGGAGGCATTCGGGGCGGGCGGTTCCGCCCTGTCTTGATTCGAAACATCTCTTCGCGATAATTCCGCCGTCTTTCATCCATAGCAACGGCAGCAGGCAAAGATCGGAGTGAATGATGAAGTTCAGATATGTCGCAACCGGCCTGGTGGTCGCCGTATCGCTGGCGGGTTGCCAGCGTACCTCCTACAGCCCCTACGACAATCTCCCGTCACAGCCCGCTCCCCTGCAGGCGCAGCCTGTTCCCTCGGTGCAGTCGAACCAGCTGCCGCCTCCCGGCGGCGCCGGCCAGTTCCCGACGGCGCCGGAGCAGCAGACCGCATCTCTCGATCCGAATGCCTCGGCCGCTCCGACATCCGCGCTTGACGTCACCAAGGAGCAGATGGTCGGAAACTGGCGCGTTGCCTCCGGCGGGGCCTCCTGCGACATGTTCCTGACCCTCACCAATCTCGGCAGCGGTTCGCGCGGGGGCACCCGTGGATGTACCGGCGAACTCACGTCCATGGGATCCTGGGAAGTGTCGGGCAAGATGGTGCAGTTCAAGGACCGCTCCGGCAATGTGATCGGCCGCGTCTACAAGTCGGCTGAAAACCGCTTCGACGGCACCACCAATTCGGGCCAGCCGGTCTCGCTGAGCCGCTGACCGGCCCGGGGAGCCCTGCGCCGTTTCATGGAAGCCATTCCGGACTACACGCACAGCGTTGTAGAAGAGCTGAAGGCCCTGGCGGAGGCCGGCAAGCTGGTGCCGGACCATGCACAGATGGACGTCGCCGCGAAGCTCGACCGTGTGCTCGGCGACCTTCGGGATGCGAGGCCCGCGAAGAAGAAGAGCGCGCTCGGCTGGCTGTTCGCCAAGGGCGGCGGAAGGCCGAAGCCGGTCCGCGGGCTCTATGT
>JAEZHO010000405.1 GCA_023416545.1 Pseudomonadota bacterium | reverse complement strand
GCGACGGATTGGACGGGACGCTGAAATCATCCGGCCCTCCGGTCGTACTTGCAGGCTCGCCGCGCGCCGCCGTCATCTTCCAGGGCTTGTCCGCGGCTTCCGGCGCCAGTTCCAGCGCTTCCGTCGCACAGCCGGTCAGAATAAGGGCGATCAGGAGAGGCAGGACGAGCAGGCATGCATCCGCAGTTGCCCTCATAAGCGGCTGTCCTGCAGGGCTGCCTCCAGGTCCGTGATATGGCTGTGGATTTGCATTATCCCCGCAGTCTCCGTGTCAGAAACAGAAGAAGATGGATCGCGGACCGAGCTCTCCCCCGGTGTCCGGGACCTTTCGAGTTGCGACGATAAGCTGTTTAGTCTTGCGACAGCATCCGGCATCGCCTCGGCTGAAAAGTAAACATGCTTATTTAGCGAAGCAAGCTTGTTGGCGGCAAGCAGGAGGGCGCCCTCCCGTTCAGCGGACGGTCGAAGTGCGCTGGGTTCGAACGGCAGCAGGTAGAAACAGTAGCGCACGTCCTGAAGCAGCCGCTCGGTTTCCGCCGCGGTGGCGATCATCCCGAAGCGGTGCCCGGAGGGCGCGGCGGCAATCTGCGCGATCTTCCGGGCGGCCTGCGAGAGACGTTGTCGGATGACCGTCACGACCGGCACCGGCCATATCATGGTGGAGATGATGTAGACCGCGAAATTGCCGACCAGGATGCCGATGATGCGGTCGCGCGCCGTGTCGAGGTCGGTGGAGGGACCGAAGCCGTGCAGGACGGTGAGCGTGAAGGCGAGGCCGATTTGCAGCCCGCCGTAGGAAACCTTCTCGCTGCCCGCCGTGACCCAGGCCGAAAGGAGAGCGACGCCGAAGACGAGGACCATCAGACCGCCGACGGTCTCGAGGTGGGGTATCAGGAATATCAGCGAACCGACGCCGATGGCAGCGCCGACGAGACACCCGGCGATGCGCAGGCCGAGCTTGTGGATCGTATCCCCGGCGGTGCCCATCGAGGCGACGTAACAGGTCACCATCGCGGTATGGATGCCCTGCCAGTCTATCGCGGCATAGAACATGTAACACAGTATCGCGGCCATCGTCGTCTTGATCGCGAAACGCTCGTATATCGGGTTGGTGAAGGCGTCGGCGGCAAACAGCCTGTCGCGACCACCGGAGGCGTAAGCATGATTGCCGGTGCCGGCGAGGTTTTCCAGAGCCTGCAACATCGCGGCTTCCTGCCGGCTCCCCGAAACGGCAAGTTCCGGCGAAGGAGGTGGAAGCGGCCGGCCTGCATCGAGCGCCGACGCCATGTCATCGAGGTGCTCGACATACTTCCTTTCATGTTCGGCCGATGTCTCGGGCGGCAGCGCGGATACGGCAAAAAGAAGCTGGTAGGATGCCGGAATGTCGACCTTGATCTTGGCTGCTCTCCCGCGGGTCGTTTGATGCAGGATGTTCACCAGCATCAGGCGCTTGTCCTGCTCTTCGTTCGCCGCTCCGAGCTTTTCCTGCAAGGCGGACAGCGTCCCCGAATTCCTCGCGAGCAACACGTCGCGCGCCACCTGGAAACGCTCACGCATTTCATCGCGCAAGAGCGCCAGGCTCCAGCGGCCGAAGAAGAGGCTGAAACCGGCGATGACGAACATGGGCATGATCCCCATCTCCGCGGCGTAACGCAGCGCATAGGAAATCACGCCATTGATGGGCACCTGGTTCACAAGGCTCAGGATGAAGGCAATGATGAGCGCAACAACGCTGCCCCCCTCGCCGAGCTTGCTTGCGGCACCGAGGAAGATGAAGACGAAGGATACCGCGATCATCACCAGAATGCGCAGCAATGCGGAACTGACCGTCCATTGGAGAATGGGGATCATCAGCACCACCAGCAATGCGAAGCCCAGGATCGCTGCCGTCGCGACGACGGTATTCTCGGCCCCGTCGGCCTTCATCAGGTACATGACGAGGTAGCAGCTGAGCGCCGATTCAGGGATGTGAAACATCATCGCGATGCCCGCCACCAGGGCGGACACGACGGCGACACCCAGGGACGTCGCCATGCGCCCCGGAAACGGCATCAGATCCGCCAGCGTCTCGCGGATCGCATCCGCCAGCGTCGGTCTAACAATTTGTTCCATGGATCACCGTCACAACGGCCGAGGCGCCTGATCGCGCGAGGTCTTCGGGTGGATCGATCAACCTTACCCTGACGGGGAAACGCTGGGCGATCCGCACCCAGTCGAGGTCTTTCGGCACATAGGGCAGGTTGCGCGGGATATTGACCACGTCCTCCGACGAGACCCCCCAGCCGATACCCTCGACGGTGCCCCTGACGACGACCGAGCTGTCGGCAAGAATCCGCACCTCGGCACAGTCACCCTTGCTGATGCTCCTCAGTTCTGTTTCGGGAAATGTCGCCGAAGCGTACCAGCTCGATGTATCGATCAGCGTGAACATCGACTGCCCGGGCGCCACGACCTGCCCGGTACCGTACAGAAGACCGACGATCCGGCCGTCATGGGGTGAACGAACGACGGCGTTGTCCAGGTTATGCTGGGCGAGTGCAAGGGCGGCCTGGCGGGCGCGCACCAGCGCCTCGGCTCCATCGAGCGAGCCGACAAGCGTGTTGGCCGCAGTGGCCTGCTGGATGGCCTGGCTCAGACTGATCTGTGCATCGTCCCGCGCGGTCCTCGCATCCTCCACCTGCTGACGCGTCACATAGCCCTTCGGGCTCAGCGCCTCGAGTCGCTTGAGCGTCGCTTCCGCAAGAGCAAGGTTCGACTCGGCCCGCGCGATCTGTTGATCGGCGATCCCTGCATTCTCGGCCTCTGCCTTGACCGCGCGCCGCTGGTTTTCCAGTTCCGCCTCGGCGATCGCCAGATCCGCCGCCGTCTGCTCGACGATGAGTTGAAGAGGCTTGGGATCGATCGCAAAAAGGACATCCCCCTTTTTGACGGCCTGGTTTTCCCGGACATCGATGGAGACGACCCTTCCGGCCACGCTCGCCGATATGTTGACGAGGTTGGCCCCGATGACCGCATCCTCCGAGAGCGGGTTGTCGCGTGCCTTGCGCAGATAGAGCCAGGTCATCGTGAAGGCTGCGACGACGAGGATGCCGGTCAGCAACACCCCGACGATGCTGTATCTTCTTTTGCTGTAGGCGTTGCTGTCCATGTTACCGACCGTAGACCAACAGCAGGACAGCGCAGGCGATCGTGACGACCATCGCGGTATAGGCCGTGAGACGCAACGGCAGGATGTCGTCGATGCCGACCCAGATGAAGACCGCGCGGACGACGAGCGTCAAGATCACCGCAACCAGCAGGCATAGCATCCAGGACGGGAAGTACGCTCCGAACAGGTAGAATGACGGCCCTGACACGCGCTAGGTCTCCCATGGATTGCCTTGGCCCACGCTGCAGCCCCGGCTTGGGCCTGGCCGCACGGGTTCACGGGCAAGCTTACTCTCTCAATGCCAATCCCTGCGTGATTAGGATCAATTCCGACCGATGTCCCGGCAAGCGTACTGAGATAGCCGGCATGAATTGCTGCAAAGATGGAAAGTCCCCAGCGGAACGATACTCGAACGCCCTCACAATAGCTCGGCTATACCTGCGCCTGATCAGTTACGCTCGAACAAATGATGGTAGCATTGCCGGCGAGAAGTGAAGGCCGCGCCGCCGCTTGATCGGGAGACGACCGGCGGCTGCCGATCCTCTGCGGCTCTCGGCGGGTTTCCAGAGGCCATAAAGTAACCGGAGCACCGATGATGTCCGATGCCAGCGGCGCAGGATCACCGGAAAGGCACCTGGCCGATGGCCGCTATGTGGCGCTCTGCTGTGTGGTCGGGGTCATCGCCGGCACGATCGGATCGATCTTCCATCTGGCGATAAACGCGTTTCTCCTTTGGCCGTCACACCTTCGCCAGATGCTGGACGGGTCACTTCTCGTAATCTGCGCCGCCCTCATCACCATGCTCATCACCGTAACCGTGGTCGCGCTGGTTCGCCACTCCGCTCCCGAAGCCGGCGGAAGCGGTATCCAGGAGGTGGAGGGTGCGATGGTGGGCCTGAGGCAGGTCCGCTGGGCGCGGGTTCTTCCCGTAAAATTCTTCGGCGGCATCGCCTCGATAGGCTCCGGACTTGTGCTGGGGCGCGAAGGACCGACAATTCACATCGGCGCCTCCGTGGCCGCCATGTTTTCAGACGTCCTCCGAACGGGCAGAACCGACCGCAGCGGACTGCTTGCAGCCGGCGCCGGGGCCGGGCTCGCCTGCGCATTCAACGCGCCCGTCGCGGCCATCCTCTTTGTCATAGAGGAGACCCGCAGCGAGTTTCCCTACGCGTTCCGGACATATATGGGTGTGATCGCCGCCTGCCTGCTGGCAACCGCCATGACGGAGTGGATCGGCGGCATGGGGCCCGACCTCTCAATGTCTGCCGATGCCCCCCCTCTTCTTGCCTTGCCGCTCTTCATCGTTCTCGGCTGTCTCCTGGGCGTGATAGGCGTCCTGTTCAACGCCGCCGTCCTGCGAGGGCTGGCCTTTGCTGCGACTGCCCAGTCCAGGGCTCCGTACGTATACCCGGCCGTGGTAGGCCTGTTCGTCGGGGCTTTGCTAGTGCTTTACCCACACAGCGTCACGGGAGGCGAAAGCCTGGTTCCGGCGCTGGTCGCCGAACAGCCTGGTCTGGTCGTGCTGCTGCTGCTGGCCACTGCGCGCTTCTTCACCACGGTTGCAAGCTACTCTTCCGGCGTCCCGGGTGGCATTTTCGCGCCCATGCTTTCTCTGGCAGGATGTGTCGGGATGGCCTTTGCGGCTCTGGTGAGTGCCTTCGGGGTCGACTGGGGTGTCGTTCCCGCCGCATTTGCCATTGCAGCCATGGGGGGACTTTTCACGGCATCCGTTCGTTCGCCCATGGTCGGCGTTGTTCTCACGGTGGAATTGACCGGTGCATACGCCCACACAGTTCCCCTATTGGCGACCTGCCTGGCGGCCAGCCTCGTTGCGAACTGGCTGGGTGGCAAGCCGATCTACGAGCAATTGCTGGCGCGTACGCTGGAGAATGCGGAAAGCGGGAAACCTGCCGAGTAACCGCGACCTGGGTGCCCCGCCTCAATTGCTCATGATCAATTACACTCGCATGAGCCTCCGCTATCGTGAATTTGCTTGGGAACATCTGCTACCGCGGGAGATATATTTGTCGCCGCCGAGCCTTCCGCAGATCCATAGCGCGACTGAGATATAATTGCGCCATCTGGCGCGAGTTGACTTGTCCGGCTCTTAAATCTTGGAGATTACAATGAGAACTCGTACGCTTTTCTTCGCACTCTCTGTATCTGCGTTGTCCTTCCTCGGAGTAGCGAATGCACAGACCACGCTTACGCCTGCTCAGGTCAACGTTGTTTTCGTCAATTCGGACCTCACCCGCGACAACAAGACCCAGCCGCTTCCTCCGCTGAACGCCGAGACGGAGCAGCAGGCTCAAGCCGAGATCGAGGCGAACCCTTCCCTGAAATCGATCCTGGAAGGACAGAACGTCGAGTTGAAGAACGTCGTCGGCATCCAGACCGCGGCGGATGGCGGCAAGATCGTCTACGTCAAGTGACGCCACCAGCTGATGTGGGTGTCGGCCTGGCCTGACGCCCTGACTGGTCACTTCGACCATCGACATCAGCAAAGTCATGGGGCGGTCAATGCTTCCAAGACGCGGAGAACAGGGCGAAAGGCGTTAGGCGACTAGCGCTTTCCGCACCTCCGGACGATGGGTTCGAAGCGTCGCGGAGGTTCCGCAGCACGAAGGAGCCGGGGACGCCTCGGCGAGATTCCCAGCGATCATTTCGCGATCCGGTGATTGAAGAGACCTAGACCGGACGCTCCGGAAGCGACATGCGCGATCAATGACAGAGAGGGCGTGGAGATCCGGCCTCTTCCCAGGTGTCCGATCGAATATCGGCCACATCCGAGGCCTCTGAAGATCACAGGTCTGCCGCAGGCCGCACCGCCGCGGGCTCTGGTAAGATTTTACCGTCAGCCGCCTTTCCATCGTCGGGAACAGTTGATGCATCAGGCTTCTCCTCCCAGTGACCATTTCGTGCGGCGCCTTTCAGCCGCAGCTCTCGCGGTTGCCGTTGCGTTTGCCACCGCCGCCTGCCGCAAGGAAGAAACCCGGACCGCAAGCAGCGAGGCTCCTACCCCGATCCGCGTCGGCGTGTTCGACGTGGTCGAACGCCCCATCCACCCCGGAATGTCCTTCGTGGGACGGGTCCAGGCGGTCAATACCGTGGACATTACCGCCCGCGTCGAGGGCTTCGTGGTTCAAAGAACCTTCACGGAAGGCCAGGCCGTGAAGGCCGGCGATCTCCTCTTCGTCCTGGAGAAGGCGCCGCTGGAGGCCGCCCTCCAGGCTTCCCAGGCAAACCTCGCCAAGGTGGAGGCCGACGCGAACAACGCGAAGGTTCAAGCAGATCGGGCCCGCCTGCTCTATTCCCAGAACACCATCTCGCAGAGCACGCTCGATGATCGCGTCGCCACCGAACTGCAGGCCAAGGCGGCCGTCCAGCAGGCTCAAGCCTCGCTGAAACAGGCCGAGATCAATCTCGGCTACACGGATATCCGTGCTCCTTTCGACGGCCGCGTCGGGGTTTCCAATTTCAGCATCGGTGCCCTGGTCGGTCCGAGTTCGGGCGCTCTGACCAGCGTCATAAGCCAGGATCCGATCTATGCGGCATTTCCGGTCAGTGACGCCACCATCCTCACCTATACCCAGGGCAACCGCGCGGACCTTTCGACGAACGAAATCACGGTACAACTGGTCACGAGCGACAACAAAACCTATCCGCACCCGGGCAAGATCGACTTCACCGGGGTAAAGGTCGACGAGAATACCGATACGGTTCTCATCCGCGCGGTCTTCCCCAATCCGGACAACAGGCTGCTCGACGGACAGTTCGCGCGCGTGTCCGCCGAGATCAAGAGCCCGGTCCAGGCGCTGGTTATCCCGCAGAAAGCGGTGCTGACAAACCAGAGCGGCAATTACGTCTTCGTCGTTGGCGAGGACAACAAGGCCGCGCAACGACAGGTCACGCAGGGCGAGACGGTCGGCACCGACGTGGTCATCCGGTCGGGACTGCAGAAGGGAGACCGGGTGATTGTCGACGGGCTGCAACGGGTCCGCCCCGGCCAGCCAATCGACCCCCAGCCGATAGAGCCCCAGCCACCGGCGGCGAGCCCGACAACTCCGCCAGCAGCCCCGCCAGCAGCGGGGAATTGAACCATGCTGTCGTCAATCTTCGTAGATCGCCCCCGGTTCGCCATCGTCATTGCCATCGTTACCGCGCTTGCCGGGATCATCGCTCTGCGTGCGATACCGATCGCGCAGTTCCCCAACATCGTCCCCCCGCAGGTTTCCGTGACGGCGACCTATACGGGAGCGAGCGCGGAGGTCGTCGAGGCAAGCATAGCCCAGCCCATCGAAGCCCAGATCAACGGCGTCGACAACATGATCTACATGAGTTCGACCAGCGGCAATGACGGCTCATACAACCTGACGATCACCTTCGCAGTCGGATCCGACCCCAGCCTGAACGCGGTCAACGTCCAGAACCGCGTCCAGATCGCGGAGACGCTCCTGCCGGAGGAAGTCACCCGTGTCGGCGTCTTCGTCAAGAAGCAGTCGAGCTCGTTCCTGCAGGTCGTCACGCTCTATTCGCCGACCGGCGTCTACGACGAGCTCTTCCTCAACAACTATGCGGTTCTCAATGTCATCGATCCCCTTGCACGCGTATCCGGCGTCGGCCAGGCGCAGTCCTTCGGAACGATGAACTACAGCATGCGCATCTGGCTGGATACCGATGCGCTCACCAGCCTTGCGCTCGTACCGAATGACATCATCAATGCCGTCAGTGATCAGAACGTCCAGGCCGCGGTCGGGCGGATCGGGGCGCCGCCCATCAGCGACCAGCAGCAGATACAATTGACGTTGACGACCCAGGGTCGGCTGACCACCGTCGACGAGTTCGAACAGATCGTCATCCGCGCCAATCCCGATGGCTCGCTTGTACGGCTTGGCGACGTCGCCCGCGTCGAGCTCGCCGCCCAGTCCTACGAGAGCATGGGCCGGCTGAACGGCGCACCTGCCTCCGTCATTGCCGTCTACCAGTCACCGGGTTCAAACGCGGTGGCCGCCGCCGACGGCGTGCGCAAGGCCATGGCGGAAATATCGAAAGGTTTCCCGGAAGGGCTCGACTACAAGATCACCTACGACACGACGGTCTTCGTCTCCTCGACCATCGACGAGGTCATCAAGACGCTGATCGAGGCCTTCGTGCTTGTGGTGCTGGTGGTCTTCTTCTTTCTCGGCAACCTTCGCGCCACGCTCATACCGACGATCGCGGTGCCGGTATCCCTCGTCGGAACCTTCGCGGTTCTCCTGGTACTCGGCTATTCCGCCAACACAATTTCACTGTTTGCGATGATCCTTGCCATCGGCATCGTGGTCGATGATGCCATCATCGTCGTGGAAAACGTCGAGCGCGTCATGACGACGACCGGGCTTCCCCCGAAGGAAGCGACCAAGATGGCAATGCGCGAGATTACCGCTCCCATCATCGCGGTGACGCTTGTCCTTCTGTCCGTCTTTGTACCGGTCGGTTTCATCCCCGGCATCACCGGCGAGCTCTATTCGCAGTTTGCGGTCACGGTGAGCGTCGCGATGCTCATATCGGCGATCAACGCCCTCACCCTCAGTCCGGCATTGTGCGGCGTCCTGTTGAAGCCGAGCCATCGCAGTACGAGTGCCTACGGACGGCTGATGACCAAGCTGTCCAACGGCATAGAACACGTCAGCGAGGGATACGCGAAGATCGTCAGCAGGCTCGTCCGCGTCGCGGCGATCAGCATCCCCCTTGTCCTGCTTTTCGCCGGGGGAAGCTATTATCTCAACCAAATAACTCCGACCGGGTTCCTGCCCTCCGAGGACCAGGGGCTGTTCTTCGTGCAGGTCACCCTGCCGCCCGCCGCATCGCAGCCACGCACGTCGGCGGTGGTGTCCCAGGTCGAGGGAATGATACGCGATATTCCCGGCGTAGCAGACGTCACGAGCGTCACAGGCTTCAGCTTTATCGACGGGCTTGCGGAATCCAATGCGGGGCTGCTGATGGTGGCGCTCACACCGTTCGACCAGCGGACGAAGGACGACATCACCGTCTTCAAGGTGATCGACGAGGTCAACAAGCGCACTGCAGGCCTCACGGACGCCACGGCCATCTCGCTCAATCTCCCCCCCATCATCGGACTCGGTACGTCGGGCGGGTTCCAGTACGAGTTGGAGGATCGGGAAGGCAGTTCGCCCCAGGAGCTTGCCTCCGTCGCCCAGGCGCTTGTCATCGCGGCAAACCAGAATCCGAAACTCTCGGCCGTGTTCACGACCTTTGCGACGGACACGCCAGAGCTTTCGCTAGAGGTGGATCGCAACAAGGCGCTTAGCCTCGGCGTGCAGCCGGTCGCCATCTACAACGCGTTGCAATCCACGTTGGGCGGATATTTCGTAAACAACTTCAACACACTGGGGCGGACATGGCAGGTCATCGTCCAGGGAGAGGAAACCGACCGAACGACGATTGAAGACATCTACCGGGTGTTCGTACGCTCCTCCAGCGGGGACATGATCCCGCTGCGCTCATTGGTCACCGTGGAAGAGAGCCTCGGTCCACTCTTCATCACCCGCTATAACAATTATCGGGCCGTGGCCATTAACGGCAACGCGGCGCCGGGTGTGAGTTCCGGCGAGGCCCTGGCGGCGATGGCGGAGGTGTCGAATGCCACCCTTCCCTCCGGCTATGGATACGAGTGGACGGGCACTGCCCTGCAGGAACTGCAGGCCGCCGGCGAAACCCCGATCGTGCTGGGGCTGGCGGTGCTGTTCGCCTATCTGTTCCTGGTGGCGTTGTACGAAAGCTGGACCATTCCCCTCGGCGTGCTTCTCTCCGTGATCGTCGGTGTCTTCGGAGCCTTCGTCGCGCTTCTGGCGACAGGACTGGAAAACGACATCTATGCCCAGATCGGCATCGTCGTGCTCATCGCCCTCGCCAGCAAGAACGCCATCCTGATCGTGGAGTTTGCCAAGGACAGGCGAGAGGAAGGAATGTCTGTGGACGAGGCGGCAATCGTGGGCGCGCGCCAGCGGTTCCGCCCGGTCATGATGACGAGCATCGCCTTCATCCTTAGCCTCGTCCCGCTGGTGATTGCGGTTGGCGCATCCGCGGCAAGCCGACGCTCCGTCGGCACGACCGTCTTCGGCGGAATGATCGCAAGTGCGGTCGTCGGGATCTTCA
This sequence comes from Pseudomonadota bacterium, assembly GCA_023416545.1. Taxonomy (GTDB): domain Bacteria; phylum Pseudomonadota; class Alphaproteobacteria; order Rhizobiales; family Rhizobiaceae; genus Neorhizobium. The sequence goes on along the minus strand of JAEZHO010000405.1, from coordinate 13,190 downwards.
TGATCCCGATGCTCTACGTTGTCCTGGAGCGCGTGCGGGAGTGGGGTCACGCGAGGCTTCTCGGTCACCCGCTCTACGGCAACAAGGATTCCGCCTCAGGCGACACGATTACCGCCCCACTGGATGAGCAGACGAAGAAGATTGGAACTCAGTCGCCGTCGGCAGGCGAACCTGTATAAGTCCCCGAGACGGGCTTGGTCGGCCGAACTTCGCAATCCGGGCTTTCCGATAACCGGATCCCTCTTACTCGGACAAGAGCTTGACGGCCATGGGACCGGTAGACAGGCTTAAATTCTATCTTCTGGCATCCGATCCAGGCCGCGTGAACCTCAGGGTAGGCGTCCGTGTCGTTCTCACGCTTGCCGCGGTCTGCGTTGTTCTCATCATTGTTGATCGCTGGCTGCATATGCCGACGGCGGCACTCACGCTGGGTATGCTGTCGGCCGTCCAGGGAGCGGCCCAGATCCGGGATCCGACGATCGCGGGCCGAGCCGTGACGCGCGTTTATGCCGCGATCGCCGCGTTGGTCGTCATTGCCGCCATATCCGTCGTCAGGCAATCAGTGCTGCAACTCGATCTCGTCGTGCTGCTCGTCGTCTTCCTGGCGATATATGTGAGCCGCCTTGGCCTCCGCTGGCAGGCGGTCGGAGTATTCGCCTTCATGTGCGGGATCGTGGGTGCATACTTGAAGGCGCCGGAGGCGGATCTCCCCGACATTGCCATAGCACTGGTGATCTCCGGATTTACTGCCCATCTCGTTCGCAACTTTGTCATGCCGGAAATCGCCAGCCGTGACTTCCGGCGCGTCGTGGGCACGACGCTTTACGTTTCCGGGCAGTTGCGGCAGGCGATAGGCACGACGCCTGTCGCGGATGGGAGCCCCCGCAGCAAGGACATCATGATGATCATGCGGAGTCTCCGCAACGCCATCATGATGTGCGAGAGCTATCTTCCGCCTCAGACCGAGGACAAGAACGCCGACCCGACGTCCGCGATCGGCCTGCGGTTTCTCGACCTGCAGCTTGCCGCCGAAACCGCTACAGAGCTCTGTATCCCTGAGGTTGCGGGACGGCGCGGTCCCCAGGCGGGAGACCTGTCGCATGCGACAGAGGAACTCAGGCAATCTGAGGAAGCCATACGGGCCGCGGTAAAAAGCATCCCGGACTCCTTGCCCAAGAACGTTTCAGCCAAGCCGCCTGCAGGAAAGGCGAAGCTGTTTCCCGCTCCCGGGCAATGGCTGAAGGACGAGCCTCTGCGCCGTTCTCTCCAGGTCACTCTGGCGTGCGGCATAGCAATGGCGGGTGGGGAATTGCTATCCTCCCAGCGCTGGTTCTGGGCGGTCATGACTGCCTTTCTGATCTTCATGAACACCCAGTCCGGGGGAGCGGTGGCGATCCGCGCCGTGAACCGGTCCCTCGGAACGGCCGCAGGGATATTTGTCGGCATCGCATTGGCAACGCTCATTCACGGCAACCCGTACTGGACCATTCCGCTGGTTGCGATCGCCATCTTCACGGCGTTTTACATCACGCGTCTGTCCAATGTTACTATGATGTTCTGCATCAACATCGCCATCTCCCTCATCTACGGCTATATCGGGATATTCACGCCTGAGCTCCTCCTCTTGCGCTTGCTCGAGACGGCAGTGGGCGCGGCCGCCGGGATGTTCGTATCGCTGATGATACTTCCGGTCAGCGCGGTGCGAAAAGCGGAAGAGACGATGCATCGTCTGACCGTTGCCCTCCTCGACCTGATCGAAATAATCATCGAAGACCGGAAACCCGCGAAATCGATGACAGCCGGCATCAACGCCGTGGACCATGCCTATACCGATGTGTTGACGGCCTGCGAGCCGATGCGCAGCGCATGGACACTCGGCAGCACGGACGTGCACACGGTGAACATGATGCGGCACGCCTATTTCATGACACATGCGGCACATCTCCTGCAGCACGCCTTTCGCGACAACCCGCCGAATGCCAATGAAGCTCAAGCCCTCCGCCAAATCAGGGATCGCCTGCGGCTACTGGTGGGAGGGAGCCCTTCACCAGGCGAACCCGAGCCCCAGTTCGCTGACACGATACGGATCGAGGGGAGCGAAACACGCCCCGAGGACAACGAGATCAGATATGCGGTGGAAACCCTGCTCGGGATTCTGCAGCATCTCGAGGCCGATAAGAACGGTCATCGCGTAAGCGAAGGTCCCCTTGAAGGAGCACGGACGGCATGACGCCGCCGCCTTAGAACGCAAGAAGCCAAGCGATCCCTACAGCCATCGTCAGCGCGGTCACGATCGCTCCCGCGGTCGAAAACTCGGCAAGCGAAATCTTCAGACCATATTCCCTGGCCTTTTCGACGACGATGATCCCCGCAAGACTTCCGAACACCACGAGGTTGCTGGAAAAGTGCGTGCCGAGCGAGAGTGCGGCACCCAGATCGTTCGCGTTCCCTTCGGCGTGAAGATACGGCACGAGCATGATAACGGCCGGGTTGTTTCCGACGATATTGCTGACGACGCTGCTCACCAGGAAGAGCGTCCAAGGCTTGTTGAGGTCGATGCCGGTATCGGCGAGCCGGGTCAGAAGTACTTGCGGCAGCCCCGTGTTGGAGAGCGCCGCATTAACGACGAACAGCCCCATGATGAGCAGGAGGAGGTCGCCGTCCACCTCCTTGAGCATGTCCCTCGACGAGACTTTCCGACTGAGCAGCAGGGAACCGGCGGCGGTCAGGGCAATGAGGTCCCGGGGCCAGTCGCTGAAGATGAAGGCCAGCACGACCGCGATGGCCACAAGAAATGCCTTGATCGTCTCCCCCATGGAAAATGGCGGGGCTTGGGAAGCAGCGGGGGCGGACGGATGGGTGACTTGGTTGACCTGGGTGGAGAGGCGCCAGCGCCTGCGGTAGAGGACGCAGATCACCGCCCATATCACCACCAGGGAAATAATGGCGGGGGCGGCCGTGATCTCCGAGAGACCCGCGAACGAGAGGTTCAGCTGTTGCGCCGCGATCATGTTCTGCGGGCTCCCGATGATCGTCCCTGCCGCACCTGCATTGGCGGCGAAGCAGAAGCCGAGCAGGAATGGGATGGGATTGAGCCCGCGCGCAAGGACGATCGAGATCAGGAGAGGCGTCATCGCTACTGCCACGACGTCATTGGTCAGAAACGCCGCCATCACGCCGGCGACGCTGATGAGGATCGCCAGAAGGACCGGCGGAGATACCTGCGCGCTCGCCACCTTCTGCGCCGTCAACCCGTAGAAGCCGGAGACCACGAAGGCGGCGGAAACCAGCATGAGGCCGAAGAGCATGCCGAGACTGGCGTAGTCGATCGAATCCCAGGCCGCCCGCGGCGAAATACTGCCGATCGTCATCATCGCCAGCGCGCCGACGATCGCCGCGCCGGTCCGGTCTACCCGCAGGCCAGGCAAAGTCCCCAGCGCCATGGCAAGGTAGACCAGCAGGAAGATCAGGACGGTGAGATCGGTCAGATCTGTGTTCATCCCTGGACCGCCTGGAACCGATGGGCTCTGCCAGACAAAGCCCTGATCAATCCTTCATTCCGGGCTTCATGTTCCACCAGCTGTAGGCGTGCTCGCCATAGAGGCTTTCGTCGAGACCTTGCCTCTGGACCTCTTCCGGAACACGGAGCGTGCCCATGCTGTCGATCAGGCGAAGGATGATATTTGTGACGACGGCCGAATAGACGGCGACGACCACGATTGCGAGCGCCTGCACCAGGAACTGGCGAAGGCTCGCCGAGACGGCGTTGATGTGGGAGCTCGCCATGATCCCGATCAGCAGCGAGCCGGTGATCCCGCCAATACCGTGGGCCCGAAAGACCTCGAGCGTGTCGTCCACCTTGAGCCAGGACTGGATGTACTTGGCGAAATAGCACGCCGTTGCACCGATGGCCCCGATCAGAAGCGCAGCCATCGGGTCGACATAGCCCGATGCCGGCGTGATGGTGGCCAGTCCCGTCACCGCGCCGACGAGGACGCCCGAGAACGACGGGCGGCCGGTCTCCCGCCATTCCCAGAACATCCAGACCAGCATTGCGATCGAGCCTGAAAGCATGGTGTTGGTGAAGGCGTAGGCAGCGAGCGCATCCGCGGCGTAGGCGCCGCCGGCATTGAAGCCGAACCAGCCGAACCAGAGCAGCCCGGCGCCCAGGGCCACCAGCGGCAGGTTCGCCGGCGAGCTGTCACCATCCGTGGCGACCCGCTTTCCAAGATAGTGCGCGGTCACCAGCGCCGATACGCCGGCGGACGCGTGGATGACGATGCCGCCCGCGAAGTCCACGACCCCGAGACGCGAGAGGAAGCCGCCGCCCCAGATCCAGTGGGCCACCGGGAGATAGATGAGGATGGTCCACAGCGCGATGAACCACAGATAGGCCCCGAACCTTATCCGGCCGACGAAGGCGCCGGTCATCAGCGCCGGGGTGATGATCGCGAACATCATCTGGTATCCGAAAACCAGGATGAAAGGCACGTTCGCAGCATATCTGGGGTCGGGAGAGACACCGATGTGATACATGCCGAAATAGGTCCAGGGGTTGCCGATGACGCCGCCTATGGACGGGCCGAAGGCGAGGCTGAATCCGCCGAAGACCCATATGATCCCCACGACACCGATGCAGACGAAATTCTGGATCATGATCGACAGGACGTCCCGTTCCCTGACGAGGCCGCCGTAGAACAGCGCGAGCGCCGGCGTCATCATACAAACGAGCGCAGTACATATCAGCAGGAAGGCGGTATCGCCGGGATTGATGGCACTCATTGCTCTTTCCTTTCTCCAGCTATGACGCCTGTGCGCCCGTCTGCGAACGTGGAGCCTGTTCTTCATTAAGGAAATGTTCCGTGACCGGACTGTGCGGATGCGGTGCCTCGAACATTCTCGGCGCGATGAACAGGTACATGGTCAGCACGTAGGGTGCCGTGTAGGACGGCAGTCCCATCGGTGCCATCAGCGCGTCAAAGCCCGCCTGCACGAACACGGTGGTCACCGTCGCCAGGGCCGCGTAGGCGGCCACCGACCAGGACGGCTTGAGGAAGACCGTCCCGACGGCAATGGCGGTGAGGACCGGACTGAAGCCGTAGAGCCCCTGCGAGACCACGGCGGGATCGGCTTTCATCACATAGGCGGTGGCCAGCACCAGAAGCGATCCCCCGATGGCCGCAATTCCGGCCGCTCTCGATGCGATGATGATCCCGATCAGGATGATGGCGCCGCTGACCCAGCTTCCGAGAAGATAGACCTGCCCGATATTGCGGAAGAAGATCTCGATCACCTCGAGGGCATTGGGGATGGTTTCCGTTCCCAGCGTGTAGTCGGTCGTGAACTTGGGCGTCTCGCCGACCACCCTGAGGGAGCCGAACTGGTAGGCGCCCGCCAGAAGCAGCCAGGCGGTCAGCACGAAGGGTCCGGTCGATCCGGGAATTCCCCAGCTCTTGGTGATCGTCGCGCTGAAGGCGCTGGTCACGACGGTGCTGATTGCAGCGCCGAGGATGATATAGAGCCAGAGCTGCGGCGATACGGCAATGAAGGTTGGAAGTGCCACCCCTACGAGAATGCCGTTGAAACCGAAAAGCCCCGATCTATAGGATTGAGGATCGACGCTGAACGCCTTGGCCGCGGCGGTCGCGACGAGCAACCCTATGACGGCGCCGATCGTAGTGGCCCAGACCCCTGTCTCGAAGGACGCATAGCCGATGGCCACGAGAAACAGCGCCCCGGTCACCGCGTTCTCCATGAAGAAGACCTGTCCGGCCCCCTTCAGGCAAATCATCAGAAAGTTTCCTTCGTTGACTTGCATGGCACGCAGCCTCCAGGTTCACTGCCAAAGGAACTCTTCAGGCAAGGTCCGTCCCCGCGCTTCCTCTCTCACGACACGCCAGAACCGGCGGACCTCGGCGCGCACGTCGTAGGTCTCCACTCCGACGGCGCGAAACATCAGCCCTGCCGCGTTCGGCAGCTTCGACACGCCTGACATGGCGCGGGAAGAACCGGCTGCAGCGTTGACCTCGATGCGCTCGCTGATGCGCGCCGCAATCTCGGGAGGTGTCAGGCAAAGAATATTCGCGAAGGCATCGTAGCCTTGCGCGACGGACGGAAAGTCGATCGTCTCGTTGCCCCTCTCGATCAGAAGCTTCTCGGCGAAGATCACCTTTCCGTCGGGACGCTTTGCGCATACCTGCATGGACAAGACATCCATCCCGAAGCGCTCCGATGCGTGATGGTATTTCCGCCCCGACATGAACATGTCGCCGTAGAGAAGCGTCGCAGTCTCGTCGATGGTGATGTCGGTCCGGCTGACGAAGCGGGAGTCCCGATACGGGATCGTGACGTGCGGGAGGTATTCCAGATAGGCGTTCGCAGCGAGATGCAGGTCCATGTGCTGGGACGCGTAATTCGCATCCATGCGATGAATGCGGTTTGCGCCTTGCGTCGTGACGTGAGCGCACGCGCCCGCCTCCGCCGTGATGTCGATGCGATAGCGGTCTCCCTGGAGCACCCCGCCGCCGATCGAGATGATCGAGCATATCGGCATCTCCGGCATCGCCTCGTCCCAGTAAAGGGCCTGCTGCACCAGCAACGGCGTGACCCGATAGAGATCACGCAGCACCGATCGTCCGTCCTGCATCGTAAAGCCGAGGCGCAGCTCCCCGACCTTTCCCGGCCCGGCTGCACGCATCTGAGCGGGCTCGGTATGAAAGCCGTCCAGTTCCCGGGATTTGTCGATCGATACCAGCCGCTCGTGGAGGCTCATGCACTTGCCTCCATTCGCACGGCCGTCGTCTCGGGTTTGACGTCGAAGAGCGCCATGTCCATGATCAAATCCATCAGCGCGTCGACCCCCTCGCCCGTCTTGCAGTTTGTGAAGACGAATGGCTTGTCGCCGCGCATCAGTCGCGAGTCGCGATCCATCACCTCAAGGCTTGCTCCCACGTAGGGAGCCAGGTCCTTCTTGTTGATCACCAGGATGTCGGACTGGCAGACGCCGGCGCCGTTCTTGCGGGGGATCTTGTCGCCGGCAGCCACGTCGATGACATAGATGTAGAAATCTGCCAGCGCCGGGCTGAAGGTCAGGGTCAGGTTGTCGCCGCCCGACTCGATCAGAACCACGTCGCTGTTCGGATAGCGCTCCTCCAGATCCTCCACCGCGGCGATGTTCATCGAGGGGTCCTCCCGCACGGCGGTATGCGGGCACGCACCCGTCTCGACGCCGACGATCTTTTCCTCGACCAGAATGCCCTTCAGCGTGCGGCGGACCTGTTTCGCATCCTCGGTGGTCACCACGTCGTTTGTGATGATCAGCGGCTTCACTCCCAACTCGATGAGCCGCGGCGTGATGGTCTCTATGACCGCGGTCTTGCCGGAGCCGACCGGCCCGCCGATACCGATGCGCGTGATCTTCTTCATGGCTGGTCCTTCCTTGGGCCGTTCAGTTCATGAACAGCCGGAGATGCGTTCGTGTGTGGTGAGCGACGATCACGTCGTAGACGGGGGCGAAGCTCGACATTTCATCGAGTTCGAGCGGCCGGATGGCTTCGTAGTGGCCGTCCACGGTGGCCTGCGCCTCGAAAAGTATCTTCTGCGTCGTGAGATGATCGATCCTCATGAGCCGAAGCGCGGCATTGAGGATCATCGACGACAGGCCGTACTGATGGATGGTGAAGGCTTCGGCCTCGCTTGCCTGCAGTCGGGCAAATCCGATCGCCTGGGCAACCGGGAAGCAACCCGGCGTCTCGCCGCGATTGACGTCCGCGAGCCAGCGGCCGAGAAGAGGCGCGGGCTCGATCGCCAGCGCCAGTTCCGCAAACTTCTTGCCCATCCGCGCCAGCATCAACTGTTGCTCCTCGCCGACGCGACGCGCCCAAAGGGCCTGGTCGGCTTCACGTACCTTCTCGTAATTGCCCTCGCATGCCGCACGGTGCGCATGCAGCAGCGCGATCCCGTCCGAATGTGCCGCCTGCCGCAGGATGAGCGCGAGGTAGCTTTTCAGGCTCGCCGCATCGGTCACCACGCCTAGCTGAATCGCGGACTCCAGCCCCTGGGAAAAGGCGAACGCGCCAACCGGCAGCGTCGAATCCGAGAACTGCAACAGGTGCGCCAGCCGGGTCATGGCTGAACTGGGCCACTTCGCATTGGCGTTCATCGCATCTAGCCATGTTCATGGTGGTGATGGTGAGGTGTGGCGTCGGCCCCCGCGAACAGAAGCCTGATCTCCTTCGCATCGAGCCCGGCCGCCACCTCCTCTCCCGGTTCGAACCGGATCTCGGCATGCTGGAAGGCGTGCGTCCTCATCACCGAGGCCATTACCTTCCTGTCCACCGAGAGGGGCACGTAGATCGTCGTCCCCCTGATGACGGCCGGCCAATGCTGGTTTCCGAGCGCATGGCCTATTTCGAACGCAAGCTTGAAAATCTCGGTGGGCGGCATTCCTTCGACGTCTTCCAGCTCGATCACCATGACTTCCTTCATGGCAATCTTGGCGACGACCACCCGGTTCTCCCGGGTGTCGTGATAAAGGACGTCTCCGTCGTGCAGATGATCCGTGCGAGGCAGGGAAATCGCCAGTTCCAGGCCGCTGCGGGTGTGCTTGCGCAGCCTTGTCTTCGGTGCTTCCCACTGTTCGAGGGTGAGGTATTCGACGTCAGCACCGTTCCATTTGTGCTCCCGGATATTTCCAAGCGTCTTCTCGATCAAAATCATCTCATTCTCCGGTTGCTCCTGGCCGGCGCGTGCTCGTGACGGCCCGCGGCTCAGCTGAAGAAATGCAGTTGTGCAAGCGGCAGCCGGTCGGCCGGCTCGATGGTGGCGTGCACGCCATCCACCGTTACCGCATAGGTTTCCGGGTTCACCTCGATGACCGGCAGCGTCGAATTGCGCACCATGTTGGTCTTGCTGACGATACGTGTGCCGGAGACCGGAACCACGTTCGACTGGAGGCCGTAGCGATCGACGATGCCGTCGTTGAAGGCCGCCCGGGATGTGAAGGTCACGCGCGTCTGCTGCAGCGCCGATCCCATGCCGCCGTACATTGGTCGATACCGGACGGGCTGGGGCGTCGGCAGTGAGGCGTTGGGATCGCCCATCAGCGCCCAGGAGATGAAGCCGCCCTTGATCACCAGCTTCGGCTTTGCCCCGAAGAATGCGGGCTCCCAAAGCACGAGATCCGCCATCTTGCCCACTTCGATCGAGCCGATCAGTTGGCTGACGCCCTGCGCGATGGCCGGGTTGATGGTGACTTTTGCGACAAAGCGGAGGACCCGTTCATTGTCGTTGTTGGACGTGTCGCCGGAATAGGCCCCTCGCCGAACTTTCGACAGGTGGGCCGTCTGGATCGTTCGCATCCAGCTTTCGCCGACTCGACCCATTGCCTGGCTGTCGCTCGAGATGATCGAGATCGCTCCGAGATCGTGCAGGACGTTCTCCGCGGCGATCGTTTCGGGACGCACCCGGCTTTCCGCGAACGCCACGTCGGTGGGGATCTTGGGGTTGAGGTTGTGGCAAATCATTGTCATGTCGAACAATTCAGCCTGGGAATTTATCCCGAACGGCAAGGTCGGATTGGTCGAACTGGGCAGGACGTTGGGCTGGCCGGCGACCCGGATGATATCCGGCGCGTGTCCGCCACCCGCACCTTCCGTGTGGTAGGTGTGGATGGTGCGCCCTTCGAAGGCCGCGATCGTGTTTTCCACAAAGCCCGCTTCGTTCAGCGTGTCGGTATGGATGCACACCTGCACGTCGTACTGGTCGGCCACCTTCAGCGCCGTGCGGATGGCGGCGGGAGTGCTTCCCCAGTCTTCGTGGATCTTCAGCCCCATTGCCCCCGCGTGGATCTGTTCCGTCAACGGGGTTGGCGAGGAGCAGTTTCCCTTTCCGAGGACGCCCGCGTTGACCGGCCAGGCATCGAACGAGCGGAGCATCATTTCGATGTTCCATGTCCCGGGTGTTATGGTGGTTCCGTTGGTACCGTCGCTCGGCCCGATACCGCCGCCGAACAGGGTCGTGATGCCGTTGCTGAGCGCGGCTTCGGCCTGCTGCGGGGAGATGAAGTGGACATGTGCATCGATACCGCCGGCGGTGAGTATGAGATGCTCGCCGGAGATCGCGTCGGTGCCGGGCCCGAGCGCCAGTTGCGGCGTAACCCCGGGCATGGTCGACGGGTTACCGGCTTTTCCGATGCCGCATATGTTGCCGTTCTTGATGCCGACATCCGCCTTGATGACGCCCTGGATGGCATCGACGATGGTGACATTCGTGATGATCAGGTCCGGTGCGCCGGCAATACTCGTCAGTTCGTTGTCGAACCCCATGCCGTCGCGAAGGGTCTTGCCGCCGCCGTAGACGGCTTCCTCGCCATAGACGCGCAGATCCTTCTCAATCTCGATGTAAAGTTCGGTATCGCCGAGACGGATCTTGTCGCCGGTGGTGGGACCATAGAGGTCCGCGTACTGCGCTCTCGATATCTTTGCCATGGTCTGACCTATCCTAAGGAGGTATCCTCGACGTCATTCAGGCTTGTTCTTGAATCCGTATCGATCGACGCGCACCATCGCATCCGCAAGGCGTGGCCGACTGTCGTTGTAGCTCTCTTCTCCCACCCAGCCATTCACCAGGCCATTGAAGCCGATCGCGCGGCGCTTGCCCTGTATGGGAACCAGAACAACATCCTTCTCGTCGCCGGGCTCGAACCGCAACGCAGTCGTCGCGGGTATGTTGAGGCGCTTTCCGAACGCCTCCTCGCGTGCAAACTCGAGGGCGGCGTTCACCTCGAAGAAATGGAAGTGGGACCCGACCTGGATGGGACGGTCACCCGTATTTCGCACCTTGAGGTTGGTTGTCGGATAGCCATCGTTGATCTCTATGTCGCCGTCGGCGAGCACCAGTCCACCGACGCCTGCCTTCTTTGTCTTCGGGGCCATGGCCACCACTCCTCAGCTACTGGATGGGATTGTGAACGGTGACCAGGCGACTTCCGTCGGTGAAGACCGCCTCGACCTGGACATAGGGGATCATGTCGGCGACCCCCTCCATGACGTCGCTGCGCTTGATCGCCTTGCGCGCTATGTCCATGACCTCTTCTAGGCTCTTGCCGGCGCGGGCGTTGTCGAGCGCTGCGGTCGTGATGAGGGATACCGCTTCGGGGTGATTGAGCTTGAGGCCGCTGTCCTTGCGCCGTTGCGCGACCATGGCCATCATGTAGATCAGGAGTTTGTCGAATTCTCGCGGGGTGATGTGCATCTCAAGCCTCGGACTTTACTGGAGTTAGCTTCCTGCAGACCATGATGCGGATGCGGGGTCTGAGACCTCCGCGTCCAATGCTCGATATCGTTCGTCCTCGGTCGCGGCTCGGCCTCAGAGAATGCCCGTGAAGATCCCCAGACCCGCAACCAGCCCGAACGCCCCGGCCACGCGCACGAATGCGGAACCTGTCCGTTGACCCGCCTTGTCGATACCGAGCCCGAGGGCTGCACCTGTCAGGTGGAGCAGCGCCGTGGCGATGAGGAAGGCGATGGCGTAGGTGAGAGCGGCTGCATTCGCCGGCATCTCGGCCCCGTGAGCGTAACCGTGGAAAATGGCGAAGAACCCGACCACCGCGACGGCCGCGATGACAGGGGTTCGTGCATTCGAGGCTACGAGGGCTCCCAGGACGATCACCGAGAGCGCGATCCCGATTTCAATGAATGGTACGCCGATACCCGCAAGCCCGAGGGCTCCCCCGACGGACATTGCCGAGACGAATGCAAGAGGGACGATCCACAGGGCACGCCCGCCAAGCTGGTAGGCAAACAGCCCAACCATGACCATGGCGAGAACGTGGTCCAGACCGGAGATGGGATGAGCGAACCCATGTGCGAAGCCGCTCGTGTGAGCACCTGTATGCGCGAGAGCCACGCTTGGGATAATACTTGCAAGGGTAGCCAGAAGACAAACCGGGGACCGTTTCATGTAACTGCCTCCTGTAGATGGATATGTTCTTTGGCGATCGCGACGGGCTCGTGCGACCCAAGTGATGTCCTCACTAAACGATATACCAGGTGACCCGTCGTTGATCGTACGCAATTTCAATTCTGGAAATGTCTTTATACCAGCGGGAAATAGTTAAGACGGAATACTTGCCTGTGAGGTCGTTGACATGGAGCTTCCTGACGTCCTTCTAGTAGCACTTGGCGGGGGAGTGGGATCGTTGCTGCGATGGCTGGTGGGAAAACTCGTCCCCACTCATGCAGACGGAATTCCGTGGTCGACGATCCTTATCAATGTCAGCGGCGCCTTCGTGATCGGATACCTGTCCGTCCTGTTTTCCGTGGAATGGCACGACCGCTACGGCAGCGCATTGAATTCGGCCGTCCTGACCGGCCTTCTCGGTGGTTATACGACCTTCAGCACGATGCAGCTGGATGCCGCCAAGCTGAGCAAGGCACGTTCTGCGGGAATGGCGGCGGCCTACCTGATCGGCTCGGTCGTCTTCGGGATAGTTGCCGCGGGGCTCGGAGCGGGATTGGCGAGGCTGAGCGGCTAGCGCCTGGCACGGCTCGCTCTAGTGAAAGTCGGAAGAAGGCAGAACCCATGTTCCAGCAGGTGATCCTCGTATTCCTGGGAGGCGCAGTCGGAGCGACGCTCCGGGAACTTCTCATGCTGACGGTACCGACCGGGCATGAGGGTTTTCCCTACTCCATTTTCGTCGCCAACGTGGTCGCGTCCTACGTGCTGGGACTGACGAACAGTCTTCATTCCGGTGGGTCGATCGGGACCAACGCCAATCTCTTCGTCGGGACCGGTCTCACGGGCGGCATGTCCACCTTCTCGAGCTTCGTCTACGCGACATTCGTACTTCTCACCACCTCGGAGATCGGGATCATGGTGGGCGTCACCTATGCGGTCGCTAGCCTCGTCATCGGCTTCCTCGCCGTCCTGGCAGGACTGGCCACGGGTGGAGCGCTTAGCGGAGGCAAGCGGCAGCAATAGGCGCGCCGCAGGGCCGGATCCCACGCGCTGTCCCTCATTGCTTGCAATCAATGCCGCAAGGCGGGGACGTGGGTATCGTTGTGGCGATGAAGCGCGGCCGTCCCGGTCGGGCGACTAGATTGGAAGTGAGAAGGCTCATGAAGACCATCGTCCTGACCGCAGCTGCGGTACTCCTGGCCGGCAGCGCGTTCGCTCAGACCGCCACCGAA
>JAEZHO010000399.1 GCA_023416545.1 Pseudomonadota bacterium | reverse complement strand
AGAACATCTCCAGCATCCTGAACGTACCAGTTTCCTTCTTCTTCGAAGACGCGCCCGGTGATCATGGCGCTTCCGCCTCCGGGATGGAGGAGGCGTCGAGTTCGAACTTCGTCGTCGACTTCCTGTCCTCGTCGGAAGGGCTCCAGCTCAACCGCGCCTTCGTGAAGATTTCCGATCCGAAAGTGCGCCGTCGCATCGTCGACCTGGTAAAGGCGCTGGCTGCCGAAAGCGACGAGTAACGTTGGGCACCCTAAACTATCCTCGAGAAGCGGCCGCAGGGCCGCTTTTTTTGTGCGCGGAGAAGGACCAACCTCAGATTTTTAGATATAAAGATATATTTATGTCCTTGTCTTTGGACGGGTGAGCAACTAATAGGTTGGCTGTTTGTTTCTTGAGGGGAATCCCGCATGCGTGAGAGCTATCTCTTTACCAGTGAATCGGTTTCGGAAGGTCACCCGGACAAGGTATGCGACCGGATATCGGATGAGATCGTCGATCTCATTTACCGTGAGGCTGCAAAGACCGGCGTCGACCCCTGGACGGTTCGCGTCGCATGCGAAACCCTGGCGACCACCAACCGCGTCATCATCGCCGGCGAAGTGCGGCTTCCGCCGAGCCTGATGAAGAAGGACAAGGACGGTCGCGACGTCATCAACCCGTCGAAGTTCCGGTCCGCGGCGCGCAAGGCAATTCGCGATATCGGCTACGAGCAGGCCGGGTTCAACTGGCGCACGGTGAAGGTGGACGTCCTGCTGCACTCGCAGTCGGCCGACATCGCCCAGGGCGTGGACAGTGCCGCCGACAAGCAGGGTGACGAGGGTGCCGGCGACCAGGGGATCATGTTCGGCTATGCCTGCCGCGAAACCCCGGACCTGATGCCTGCACCGATCTACTACTCCCACCGCATCCTCCAGCTGCTCGCCGCCGCCCGCAAGAAGGGCGAGGGCGATGCCGGCAAGCTCGGCCCCGACGCCAAGAGCCAGGTGACGGTGCGCTACGAGAACGGCAAGGCCGCCTGTGTCGACTCGATCGTCCTCTCCACCCAGCATCTGGATGAGAACTGGGATTCCAAGAAGGTCCGCGCCGTCGTGGAGCCCTATATCCGCGAGGCGCTCGGTGATCTGAAGATCTCGGAAGACTGCAAGTGGTACATCAACCCGACCGGCAAGTTCGTGATCGGCGGGCCTGACGGAGACGCGGGCCTCACCGGCCGCAAGATCATAGTGGACACCTACGGCGGCGCTGCCCCGCATGGTGGCGGTGCGTTCTCGGGCAAGGACACGACGAAGGTCGACCGGTCGGCCGCCTATGCCGCGCGCTATCTCGCCAAGAACGTGGTCGCGACCGGCCTGGCGGACCGCTGCACGATCCAGATCGCCTACGCGATCGGCATCGCCCAGCCTCTCTCGATCTATGTGGATCTCCACGGCACAGGCAAGGGCGTGACGGAAGATCAGGTCGAGGCCGCCATCCGAAAGGTGGTCGACCTGTCGCCATCCGGTATTCGGCGCCATCTCGACCTGAACAAGCCGATCTACGCGAAGACAGCCGCGTATGGCCATTTCGGCCGCAAGCCGGGGCGTGACGGTTCCTTCGCCTGGGAGAAGGTGGATCTCGTCAAGCCGCTCAAGGAAGCGCTGAAGGCCGCCTGACCGGGCTTTACGGACCCGTCGTGAAAACTGTAAAGCGGGTGGCCTTCGAGCCGCCCGCTTTTTCCATTTCCGAAAGACCCTGCCGATGACCGATCAACAGCACCCCAGCCGCGCTACCGAAGCCTTCTTTGGCCGGCGCAAGGGAAAGCCGCTACGGGACCGGCAGGCGGAAAGTCTCGCTACGGTACTGCCCGCCCTGAAGCTCGATCTGGCGGCGTCCGCTCCGGGCCGACTTGTGGACCTCTTCCCGGTGTCCGTCGATGAGGTTCGCCTCGAGATCGGTTTCGGGGGCGGCGAGCATCTGATCCATAGGGCTCAGGAGAGCCCGGTCACGGGCTTCATCGGCGTTGAGCCCTTCGTCAATTCAATGGCCAAGCTGGTGGGGCGGGTGACCGATCTCGGCCTGCGGAACATCCGGCTCTACGATGACGACGCCACTCAGGTCCTGGACTGGCTTCCGTCTGGCTCGGTCGACCGGATCGATCTCCTCTACCCCGACCCGTGGCCGAAGCGGAAGCACTGGAAACGTCGCTTCGTCTCGCAGGTGAACCTTGACCGGTTCCACCGAGTTTTGAAGCCGGGCGGGCTGTTTCTCTTCGCCTCCGACATCGATACCTATGTCAACTGGACCCTAGTCCACTGCAACCGACATGGCGGCTTCGAATGGCTTGCGGAGGAAGCGTCCGACTGGTTGACGCCCTTCGCCGGCTGGCCCGGCACGCGATACGAAGCCAAGGCGCGCAGGGAAGGGCGCTCGTCAGCCTACCTGACGTTCCAGAAGAAAGATCGTTGAGTAGAGTTAGTGAAGGCTGACGGTCTTCAGGTCGTCTTCAGCTGCCTTGAAAAAGGTGCTGGAGCGGTTGTCGGTCAGCAGGATCGGGGTGCCGTCGGCTCCGAACAGTGCCCAAAGATCGAGGCCGGGCTCCATGGACGGTGCTTCGGGGAAACAACGCGAGACATCTTCGTATCGGATCTTGCGGATGTAGCCGACTTCGCCGGCGCCCAGATGGGCAAGTTCGGTTTCCGTCAGCCGCGCGTTCGTTTCTTTCAGGAGCATCTCAGCCTCCAACATCGAGGGCATCACGACGATGATGTCGTTGCTCTACTCTGGGACGGAAATGTTAATTTTTCGCACCATCCGCGCCGG
>JAEZHO010000395.1 GCA_023416545.1 Pseudomonadota bacterium | reverse complement strand
TTCCGTGCCGCCGAATATCTCGGCACCGTCGTCGACGAGGCGCTGGCATTGCCGCAGACGCCGAAGGTGATCTGGGGACAGCTGGGCGTGCGCGACGACGATGCCGCAGCCAGGGCGGAGGCTGCGGGCGTCAGGGTCGTCATGAACCGCTGCCCGGCGATCGAATATCCGCGGCTGGTCGGCTGACGCCTCAGGCTGTCAACAGCTTCGCCTCGGCGCGCATGCCGCCGAGATGTGCGGCATTGCCGCAATAGCGGACATGTTCGTGTTCCGCGGCACCGCGCGCCAGGTCCCTGCGGCAGCGGTCCTTCGACGTGCAGGTCGAGCAGGTGATCTGCATGTCGCGGAACTGGAGGCCGTGGGCGCGCGCAGCCTCGTCCGGGTCGATATAGAGAACCTTCATCAGCGCAATCACGTCGTCCGAAGCGCCGGGGCCTGCCTTGGCCAGCTGCAGCAGCTGCCCGGGCGTCACGCAGCAGTCGCGGGCGATCTCGCGCAGGGCCTCGTCGTCGAGGCGGCCGATGACGTCGCCCTCGCTCGTGCCCTCGAAGGCCCTTGCGCACCATTGCAGCAGGCGCGATGCGAGCGTTGCGGATGAATGTGCTACCGTTTCCATGATGAACCCCTCTCTTCTTTCGGGAAGGCTACCGGCCGGACACGGAATTTCCTTGATACGGATCAACCAAGACGCTTTGTTGTGGCCGATGAATTTTGCAGGAGGAGGACGACATGACCACGCATCATCCGGGCTTTGCCACGCTGGCCGTACACGCGGGCGCACAACCCGATCCGACGACCGGGGCGAGGGCGACGCCGATCTACCAGACGACGTCCTTCGTCTTCAACGATGCCGACCACGCGGCCGCACTCTTCGGCCTGCAGCAGTTCGGGAACATCTACACCCGCATCATGAACCCCACCCAGGCGGTGCTGGAGGAGCGCGTCGCCGCGCTCGAGGGCGGTTCCGCAGCGCTGGCGGTTGCCTCCGGTCATGCGGCGCAGATGCTGGTCTTCCACACGATCATGACGCCGGGCGACAATTTCATCGCCGCCCGCAAGCTCTATGGCGGCTCGATCAACCAGTTCGGGCACGCGTTCAAGAACTTCGGCTGGGAGGTCCGCTGGGCCGATCCTGAAGATCCGGAGAGCTTCGCGAGCCTCGTCGACGAACGCACCAAGGGCGTCTTCATCGAGAGCCTCGCCAATCCCGGGGGCACCTTTGTCGATGTCGCGGCGATCGCCGACGTCGCGCATCGCCACGGCCTGCCGCTGATCGTCGACAACACCATGGCCAGCCCCTATCTCCTGCGCCCGCTTGAGCACGGCGCGGACATCATCGTCCATTCGCTGACCAAGTTCCTGGGCGGCCACGGCAATTCCATGGGCGGCATCATCGTCGACGGCGGCACCTTCGACTGGTCCGCGCCGGGCAAGTATCCGATGCTCTCCGAGCCGCGGCCGGAATACGGCGGCATCGTCATGCACCAGACCTTCGGCAATATCGGCTTCGCGATCGCCTGCCGGGTGCTCGGCCTTCGCGACCTCGGCGCCGCCATTTCCCCATTCAACGCCTTCATGATCCTGACCGGCATCGAGACGCTTCCGCTCCGCATGCAGCGCCACTGCGACAATGCGCTTGCGGTGGCGACATGGCTGAAGGGTCACGACAAGGTTGCCTGGGTGAGCTACTCGGCGCTTGAGGACGACCCGAACCACGCCCTGCAGCGCCGCTATTCGCCGAAGGGCGCCGGTGCCGTATTCACCTTCGGCCTGAAGGGCGGCTACGAGGCGGGCAAGGCTTTCGTCGAGGGCCTTCAGATGTTCTCCCACCTCGCCAATATCGGCGACACCCGCTCGCTCGTCATCCATCCGGCCTCCACCACCCACCGGCAGCTTTCCGAGGAGCAGCAGGTGGCGGCGGGCGCCGGCCCCGACGTCGTGCGCCTGTCGATCGGCATCGAGGACCAGGCCGACATCATCGCCGACCTCGAACAGTCGCTGGCGAAGATCTGAGCCGCCCATGTCCTTCGTCCTCCGCTTCGACCTCTCCACGATCCAGCCGGAGGAGGGCGCTCCGGCGCCCGACCGGCTGATCTCCGGCACCCCGCGGTTCCGGACCTGGAACCTGGAGGAGGCCGACGGCGGCCTCTATGCCGGGGTGTGGGAAGCGACGCCCGGCAAGTGGCGGGTCGTCTACGAGGAGTGGGAGTACTTCCACATCCTCCAAGGCCACTCGATCGTGACCGAGGAGGGCGGCGAGCCGATGGAACTCCGCCCGGGCGACCGCCTCGTCCTGAGGCCGGGATTCACGGGCACATGGGAAGTCGTCGAGACGACCCGCAAGGACTACGTGATCAGGCTTTAGAAGGCCCGCTGCCGGTACTGGCGAAGGCCTTGGCGAAGTCGGGCGAGGAGATGAAGGCGAGGGTTCGCCGCAGCTCCGCCGACCTCTCTTTTCCAAAGGCCTCGTCGAACCGGCGTTGTGCGTCTTTCCAGCGCGTCGCCACGTCCGCCTGCGTCGATCTGCCGAGGGTCGTCAGCCGCACCCGCTTGACCCGCCGGTCGTACTCGTCCGCGACCATCTCGACGAGGCCGTCCCGCAGAAGCGGCTTCAGCGTGTGGCCAAGCGCCGAAAGGTCCATCACCATGGCCTTCGCCAGCACTTTCAGGCTTGGCTCGCCCAGAAGGAGTATCTGCGAGAGCAGGGAAAACTGCGTGCCCCTGAGCCCGCTGTCGCCCATTGCATCGTCGTAGAGCTGGCCAAGCTGCCGCGATGCGCGACGAATCGCGCTGTTGCTGCAGTAAAGCCAGATCCCGTTCTCACCGTTGTCGATCGTGTCTG